>JAUWGA010000131.1 GCA_030606635.1 Methanosarcinales archaeon | reverse complement strand
CAAGAGCGATTGCGAAGCAGATGATGTTGATGGTGTATGCTAATGCGATGCCGAGTCCGAAGAGTAGGAGCGAGAGATACAGTGCCGCATTCCTGCTCACCCGCCCCGAGGGTATCGGGCGCATCGGCTTGTTGATCGCATCGATGTCCGCATCGAAATAATCATTGATCGTGTTTCCTGCGCCTGTTATCAGAAAGACAGAAGTGAATAAAGAGAATAGAAGCATCGCCCCCAAAGCCGGTATCTCTGTTATGCCGCAGACGATTCCTGCACCGACGACGGCTGCAAAGCCAGCCATCGTGCAGTTGCCGATGCGGAGCAACCTGAGCAATCAACGCCTCCTCTTGACATCGATCATCCGGTCGAGCGCATCCTTCGCCTTCTTCTGCACATCATCAGGTACGGTAACCACGTATTCAAGATTCTCAAGTGAACTAGCCACCTCTGAAAGTGAGATCATCTTCATGGCAGGGCAGATCGTGTAATCAGAGACCGCATAGAACCGTTTCGATGGAACGTCCTTCTCCAGCCGGTGCAGCATCCCCGACTCTGTGCCGATGATGAACTCATCAGAACGCGAATCCCTGGCATGCTGGACCATCCCTCCGGTGCTGTACACACCATCCGCAAGATCGATCACCTCTGGTCTGCACTCAGGATGTACGAGCACCTCCGCGTCCGGATGCTTCTTCTTCGCAGTCATGATATCGTACGGGAGTATCTGGTGGTGCGTTGGGCAGTATCCGTCCCACGGTATGATCTTCTTCTCTGTGAATCTGGCAGCATAGAGCGCAAGATTCTTATCAGGCACGAAGATGATTTCATCGCAGTCAAGCGACTCAACGACCTCGACAGCGTTTGCCGACGTGCAGCAGATGTCGCTCTCTGCCTTCACTGCCGCGCTCGTGTTCACATAGCAGACCACACAGGCATCCGGATGCATCTGCTTCATCTCTATCAGTTCCTGCTCCGTGATCATTGCAGCCATCGGGCATTTGGCATCTCTATCAGGGATCAGGACGGTCTTATCAGGGCTCAGAATGGCTGCGGATTCCGCCATGAAATCGACGCCGCAGAAGAGGATCACATCAGCATCGGTCTGGGACGCTATAATGCTCAACGCGAGCGAATCACCAACGAAGTCAGCAATATCCTGAATCTCAGGACGCTCGTAGTTATGAGCAAGGATAACTGCATTTCTTTCCTGTTTCAGCTTCAGGATTTTTTCGATCATGCCGCTATTTTTGGTGTACATCGTTATAAATCGATGCGGGCGGTACGGGGCACTCTCCAAAAATCCGCCCTTCATGCAGGATATACTTTATCCCCTCCCGCGCCCCAGAATAAGCTATGTCACGCAAGAAACTCCAGCTCGCGCTCGACCTGCTGGGGATCGACCGTGCGATCCGGATTGCAGAGGAAGCCGCCGAGTACATAGACTTAATCGAGGTGGGAACCCCGCTTGTCAAGAGCGAGGGCATGGCTGCGGTGCGTGCGCTTAGGAAAGCGTTTCCGGATCATGGTATCGTCGCTGACATGAAGACGATGGATACAGGAGCGCTCGAGGTCGAGATGGCTGCAAAATCAGGCGCTGACATCGTCGCCATCCTCGGGGGTGCTGATGACTCAACGATCGAGGATGCAGTGCGTTCTGCGAGAAAGTACGGCGTAGCGCTGATGGCTGACCTCTTATCTGTGGATGATCCGATAAATCGCGCAAAGAAACTCGAAGAACTCGGGATCGAATGCATCTGCGTCCATACCGGGATCGATCAGCAGATGAAGGGCATGGATGCGCTCACAGTCCTCAAAGAAGTGGCAGATGCGGTGGGAATCGAGGTTGAGGTTGCGGTTGCCGGTGGTCTCGATTCAGGGGATGCCGCCAAAGCCGCGTCTCTCGGTGCCGATGTCATCATAGTTGGCGGTGCGATCACGCGTTCTGACAACGTCGCTTCCTCGGCAGGGGAGATCCGCCACGCCATCGATCGCGGATCAGCGCAGGAAGGGTCCGCAGAATCCACATATCCCGCCAGAAAACAGCCGTCCGATAAGGCGGTGATCGAACTGTTGAGAGTTGTATCGACGCCGAACATCTCGGATGCGATGCACCGCAAAGGCGCGATGAAAGGGATCCTGCCGATATGCGCCGGTCACAAGATCGTTGGGAGGGCGATCACGGTCCGGACGCTTCCAGGGGACTGGGCAAAGCCTGTTGAGGCGATCGACCGCGCTGGCACAGGCAATGTAATCGTGATCGACAATGGGCGTGCGGATGTTGCGCCATGGGGCGGACTTGCGACGCTCAGTTGCATGAACCGGAAGATCGAGGGCGTCGTGATCGATGGTGCTGTAAGAGATGTGGATGAGATCAGGAAGCTTGATTACCCTCTGTTTGCATGTGCGATCGTCCCGAACGCGGGCGAGCCGAAGGGATATGGGGAGATCGGCGCGGAGATTGTATGTGGCGGGCAGGTTGTGCGGGATGGCGACTATATTGTTGGTGATGACAGCGGTGTGGTGGCAATTCCGAAGGAGCGGGCTTATGAGATTGCAAGGCGTGCAAAAGAGGTTTACAAGACTGAACTTCGGATAAAATCGGAGATAGAGCGCGGGAAGTCGCTTTCAGAGGTTCTGGATCTTGCGAAGTGGGAGAAGGTATTATGATGGAGTTTGTTTGGATATGTTCAATATCCTGTAGATTCTTCGATCCCCCGTCGCTCCACCTCGGCTGAAAGTCCGAGGCATCCGCGGGTTGGAGGTCTGGCAAGTATGCATTTGCCGAGGGCGGCGCGGATTTTGGTTATCGTTTCTAGCATATACGACGTTGCGACCAAAGGAAGCAATACATCACAGGAGTTGATTTTTTCCAACTTATTTATGCGCTGCTCCTTAAGGTGAGATAAGAAAATCTTCTAGTTCTTTGAGATTTCTTGCAATTCTGTCCTTCAGAGCACCCAAAATCATAGGGTTATCTAGGTCTGACATAAGTGTTCTTGGGTCCGTTTTAAGACCAATACATTCTTTCCCCATAGCATAAGCGTACCCGATCTCAACACATGCCCCGTCATCCGGAACTCTACCATCCATAACAAAAACCACAATATCCGATTTTTGAATTTCACTAATGTCCCGCTTAAAAATTTTACCCATAGCAAATGATTCGGAGTCACCATTTGCCACTAATTCGGATAACTCGTAACCATCCCGCTGTGGCAGAAATGTCTCAAAACCCATATCTTCGAGACATTTACTCAAATACTCGTTATACCGTTTTTCAGCTTCCGAAAATAACGGACCTGCTACATATATTCTTGACATGCGTATCACAGCCCTCCATTGCTTGTGAATGTTGTGACTCTTTTGGGAAGCATAATCTCTTTGAACACACGTTCAAAATATCTATCGGTCATGCCCGCTATATAATCCCTCACCTGTTCTGCAGGGGAAGAATTTTCAAAGTATTCTTTGCTAATCCAATCCACATCCATAAAATGCTGATATATTTTAGAAGCTCTATCTTCACATTCGCGGTCTTCTAAAAATTTTTTATAAATTATTTTGTACATAGTTTCAATCTTCTCTTTTTCAGATAATAATCTCTCATTATGATAAATACAGCTATAATTGAAATCTTTGTAATCCCTTACAGATTCTGAAATTTCTTTTGAATACGAAATGCAGTTTTGACCATAGCTATTTTCAACTAAATCTATAACAAGTGTATTTATTATTTCATCATTTTTTGTCCCGATATTTTCTCTGCAACGCCAAATGTAGCGACATTCTCGCCCTCCGTTTTAGTTTCAGGATGGAAATTACAAGCGAAGGCGTTCGATGGGATTAAATCCGCACTCAAACTTTCTTAGCCTGCATGCCCAACAGCTCCATCTCCTCAAAGAATCCCGGATACGAGACCGCAACCGATTCCGCAGTATCGATCTCGGTATCCCCTGCAACCATCCCTGCGACCGTTAGCGCCATCACGATCCTGTGATCGTCCCAGCCGTGAAGTGTCGTGCCATGAATCCCGCCGCCGCGGATTACCAGTTCATCCTCCTTCTCTGTGATATCGACACCCATCTTTGTAAGTTCAACAGCCATCGCATGGAGCCGGTCGGTCTCCTTGTACCTGACATGACTCGCATTCACGATCCGCATCTCGCCTGATGCGCACGCTCCGAGCACCGCAAGCGTCGGCACGAGATCAGGCGTCTTACCGACATCGACTGTGACGCCGTGCAGATCGCTTCTCGTAATCGTTACCTCGCCTTTCTCCTGATCCCATGCGATCTCCGCACCCATCTCCTTTAGAATCGGGATGATCGCGGAATCGCCCTGTGCGGACCGGTACAGATTCCGGATTGTGACGTGTTCGCCAACAAGCACGCCCGCGGCAAGCAGGTACGACGACGAGGAGAAATCCCCTGGTACCGTGTATCTCTTGAGATCAAATCTCTGACCGCCCTTTACCAGGAACCCTGAATCGCTCTCCCTGATCTCGATCCCTGCCTCACAGAGCACCTCAAGCGTAACATCGACGTACGGTCTCGACTTCAGTTCGCCCTCGATCTCGATCGTGGAGTCCTCTTCTGCAAGAGGACATGCGATCAGGAGTGCTGATATGAACTGCGAACTTATGGATCCACTGATCCGTGTGCTTCCGCCCACAAGCGGTCCCTGCACGACAATCGGAGCGGTACCGTCCCGCCTTGTCGAGAACGCATCCGCACCGAGATCAGAGAGCGCCTGCAGAAGCGGGGTATTCGGGCGCGTCCTGATGGATGCGTCGCCTGTCAGCACACTTGTGCCCCGTGCAAGCGATGTTATCGCTGTAAAGAACCGGAGCGTCGTTCCTGAGTTTAAGACATCGATTACGTTATCAGGCACTACCGGACGCGACACACCTCGCACGAGAAGTCGGTTATCCGAGATGGTCACATCAGCGCCGATAGCCCTTGCTGCTGCTATCGTTGCTTTCGTGTCTGCCGATAACAGCGGGTATGCGATCTCAGACTCGACCGACAGCGATGCGATTGCGATCGCCCGGTGGGTGTAGCTCTTGGATGGCGGCGCAGGGATCGTGCCTGCGATCTCTGACCTGTCAATCAAGACGTTCATGGGATATCTTAAGCCGCAAATGTTGATAAGCGTTTCATACCGCGGGG
>JAUWGA010000192.1 GCA_030606635.1 Methanosarcinales archaeon | reverse complement strand
ATAAAAATGAATGAAACGGAGCCAAAAACGAAAATGAGAGAAAGGTGGGTATTCCCAACTCTGTTTGCGATCATAAGTGCTTTTTATGTGCTGTGGTTCATAGACGGAACATTTAATTTGCATATAGACCCGCTATCGTGGCTTATCCCGTGGTGCATAGATGGCTGCTGGAAACTGGTTCTGGTATCCATGCCACTCATGATAGTCCTCGGCTACATGTCCCGGAACTGGAAAGCGGGTATTGCGGTTGCCTGCATGCTCTGGGCACTGACAATCTTCGAAACACTCATCGATTTAGGATTTGGGTCTTACATAAGGAAACCTGAATCAATCGAGCTTGCTGTAAAGATTGTGTTTGCGCTTTGTTGCGCAGTCGTTGGAGCGCTGAGCGGATACGCAGGAGGCTTGACAGACGAAGACGAAAACTAAAAAGATTCTAACAATCGTTTTGCTGCTTGTAATAGCATCCGGCGCGATTATAATTGCTTTTGTGACGCTACAATCCCCGGTGAGGCAAGCGATCATGCAATCGGAACTGGATGATCTGATCGCAGAATCCGGCGGAACAAGACTTACGGCAAATCCGGGTCCGGATGAGCATCCTTCCTGGAGTCCTGATGGGACGAAGATATTCTTTGAAACATGACCCGACGTCGGTTCCGGATGCTACAGTCCGGAATGTTACATCTTGGTCATGAAAGCGGATGGAAGCGATGATATCATGTGCTTTGATATTGTGAATGTGTTTAAGGAGGTTTAACCTGATCTGGCTTATTTTGTGATAGTCCCTAAACGGCACACTACTTCTCGATGATCGTCTCGTCGATCTTCATGCCGAAGTGCCGTGCCGAATCCTCGAAGTGGACGAGCACCTCGTCACCGACCTTGAGGTTTGCGATCGATATCGGAAGCCCATCCGCGCCGACCAGTTTTATCGTCTCGGCATTCTGCAGGATCGTTGTTATCATGTTTCCATCGACTTCAGCCTTGACAAGCGTCAGAGGTCGCTTCTCGATCTTGACCCTCCCGACGATCCCGTCCCTCTGCTCGCCTCGCGCATTTACGATGGTCACACCATCGCCCGCAGAGAGTTCGGATAAGTACTGCGTCTTCTCGCCGACCTTCGCATAAGCATGTACTGCGCCCGCATTGACCCTGAACGGGCGGGACGCAACATACGGACTGTCTTCTGCTTCGGATTGTATAAGGAAGAGACCGTTTGACTGCGATCCGACAAGCATCCCCTCTCCGACCGCCATCAGCGAGCATGTGTCCACACAGACCCGGTCACCCATGCCCCTGGGTTCGACCACGGTCACCCGCGCAACCTGAAGCGGTACCGTCGGGATGCCCGAGCGTTCCACAACACCAACGATGCGCTTGATCTCTGACGGGTCATCGGTATCTATGAGAACGCCGTCCGCGCCATGCTCAAGCGTCTCGATCGCGAGTTTCGCCTCATCCGCGTCCTGAACTCCGGCTATGATAGCAACATCTTCGTCAAAGAGTCCTGCGATCATGTTTTCTAGCGGGATAACCTTCCAGTCAGTCCCTACGGCGATCAGATAATCACAGACCCTGCCGAGTTCAACCGCGAACTGTTCGTACTTCTTGTCGCGGATTACCACGTATCCGGCAACAGTCTTTCCTTCGGAAGCCAATTTCTCTGCCGTGATAATATCCATCGATCCGGTTAAATCGGTCGGAAGCGGCTGCGTTCCATCGCCTTCCCCGTTTATGCCGACCACCACGATATCAGGCATGACATCCCCTGCAACCGGGGATGCAACCATAATATCGCCAAGTTCCCGCACCTTCCCGACACGACCTTCTGATGCGAGCACGCATTCCACACCTGACTCAAGACTGGTGGTAATTCTCTGCTTCTGCGCATCCCAATTACCGGTGTCTGCCTTGATCCAAGTGGTCTTCGTGCTCATGATGGACTCGCTGGGACTCGAACCCAGGGCCTTCGCCTTGCAAAGGCGACGATCTTCCAACTGATCTACGAGCCCGTGCCATCAGACTATGATGCGCATTGATTTAAAGGTATCTGGACTTCGTTGTTGCCAACTTACTATGGTGTTGGTCAAAACGTATCACTACCGATCTAAAAAACACTTTTCAGAACAACGTCGGTGCCCGAAAGAGTTTACAACCCCCGAAGCTCAAACATACCCACCATGCCACACATAATGGAGATGCTTGGAACATCGCGGGTCACGGTTGC
>JAUWGA010000118.1 GCA_030606635.1 Methanosarcinales archaeon | reverse complement strand
CGAGGACGCAGAGATCATGGTGGTCTCCAGAGAGGAGGGTTCAGGGACAAGGGACTGCTTCGAGCAGGCGGTTCTTGCGCCCACCAAAGAGGAGATCACTGACCATGCGATCATCCAGGACTCAAATGGCAAGACGCGGACGACCGTTGCCGGAAATAAACATGCCATCGGATTTCTATCTCTCGGGTATGTCAACTCCGATATCAGGGCGGTTAGCCTCGATGGCACCGATCCCACAATCGAGAATATCCGAAGCGGAGATTATGCGATCTCAAGAACGCTATGGATGATCACGAAGGGTGAACCGGACGTTGATGAGCAGATGTTCCTCAATTTTGTGCTCTCGGAAGATGGGCAGGGAATCGTTTCTGAGGTACACTTCATACCGATCTCGGGGTGACTTACGTGGTACGGATCGTGCATCTTTCGGATATCCACGTATCGGACACTTACTTTCTTCCTGATGTTGCCGGAAAGGTGGTAGACAGCATCAACGAGATCGCTCCGGATATCGTGGTCGTGACAGGGGACTTGACTCAGCACGGCTATTATCCAGAGTTTGCAGGTGCAAAAGAGTTGATTGACCGGATCGATTGCGAAAACAAGGTGATCGTCCCCGGAAATCACGACTCAAGAAGCGTCGGGTACCTGCTCTTCGAAGATCTCTTCGGAGCACGGTCCTCATGCCACGCATCTTCCGGCGTCACGGTTGTCGGGGTGGATTCGTCCCAGCCCGACATCGATGACGGGCATGTTGGCAGGGAGAAGTATGACTGGATCGCGAAGAGTTTTGAGACAGACGATTTCAAGGTCTTCGCGCTCCACCATCACCTGATCCCGGTTCCGATGACGGGCAGGGAGGAGCAGATTCTTGTGGATTCAGGCGATGTGCTTGAACTGCTCGACAGTTGCGGCGTTAATCTCGTGCTCTGTGGGCACAGGCATGTGCCCTGGGTCTGGCGGCTGAATGAGATGTTTGTTGCGAATGCAGGGACTGCATGTTCAAACAAGATCCTGGCGAGGACGACGCAGTGCTACAACCTGATAGAGATTGATGAAAGGGATCTGCGGATTTACAGGGCGCTTCCGAGCGGTGAACAGGAACTGGTCGTTGACCGGGTTATGTCACCATGATGGGGGGCTCCAATACTACAACCGGGTCAACCGAGATCGAGAAACGTGCAGATCTGCGGGTCGTCTCGGAACGGATGAAATTTCATGTCGTGACACGCATAATTGTTGGCGAGCTGTTCTGGCACGTCCTCTCTGCATGTTACTCGAATGCAGTGTTTCGTGCTCTCGCTCACATCTGTTGCGGTCACGATCGCGGTCTTTGGGTACGAGATTCTCAGGCAGACCCGTATCATATTGACCTGTCATCCCCTGTCGCAGGCAGCGGTTTCCTTGATGCGACAAAAGCATCGACACCGTCCCTGGTGGTTTCATAGATGTGACCTGCCCCAATCGCATCGACGACCCCCATCCGGTGCATCTTGTCTCGTAGTGGGTCCCTCACATGGGTGAGGAAGATAACGATATTTCTGCGGTTCAGTTCCGTGTTCAGCTTTATCAGGCGATCCGCGCCTGTGATGTCGATATCGTTCATGGCTTCTGCGTCAATCAGAACCGTGTTCACAGGTTCCCTGGCTTTTGCAATACCGCGTTTCACCTCACTTGCAAAGAAGTTGCAGTTAAAAAAGATGAGTCTGGCATCAAAGCGGAAGATAAGCAACCCGGGCATCGTTTCTGCATCAGGTCGCCTACGGACATCCCGATAATATGTCCTCTCACCAGGAACTCTGCCCAGAACGGCTGTGCCCGGGCGACATGCCTTCTTGATCAGCACCAGAAGTGAGAGGACGACTCCAAGACCCACGCCCTCCAACACGCCGAGGGTAAGCACGCCTGTGAAACAGATCATGCCCAGCGTAAACTCTGTGCGACTGAATTTCATCGCTTTCGCAAGTTTGGCAGTCTGGTCAAAACCAACCATCGCCACGATCACGATAGCTGCCAGCGTCGCTTCGGGTAGGTTGGTAAATAGCGGCATCAGTGCAAGGAGCGTCAGTATCGCGAGGATACCGCTTACGACATGGCTGATCTGTGTCTTCCCACCAGCCCTCATAGCCACCGATGTCTTCGAGAGGCTGCCCGCTACAACAAATCCCGAGCTTAAGCCCGCGCCCAGATTAGCAGTTCCCAGGGCAACCAACTCCTGATCGGGATCTATTCTTCCACCCTCCTCCGAAGCAGCGCCAGCAGCTGCGCCAAGCGTCTCTATGTAGCCGAGCAGAACTATCGCCAGAGCGCCCGGGATAACAGCCATATAATCTGCCAGGCTTGCGTCTGGCAAACTTATGGGCTGCAAGCCGGTGCTAAGTGTGCCGACCACGTCAACGCCTTTAGTTGTCAGGTTAAGTGCTGAAACCGCCACAATGGAGATGATAATGGCCGTGAATGCAGCCGGCAATTTCGAGAGATACCGACCGATGGCAACGATCAACACGAGGCTGCCAACACCGAGTATCATTGTTATCAGGTTGGTATCGGGCAGCCCCTGGACAATCACCAAAAGTCTTTGAAAGAAATTTCCACTATCACTGTCGATTCCGAAGAGCTTTGGCACCTGACCGATGATTGTGACGAGGATTACCCCTTCGAGAAAGCCTGCCATCACCGGGATCGAGATAAAGTCGGCTATCCACCCCATCCGCAGTGTTCCAAACACTATAAGGAATACCCCCACCGCTATCGCCATCGCCGTTGTTAGCGCCAGATACTCAGCCGCACCACAGGCAGCCAGTGCGCCAACTGCGCTGGCAGAAATCAGGCACGCCGCCGAATCCGGTCCCACAACAAGCGTGCGTGACGTGCCGAAGATGGCATACAGGAACAGTGGTATAGGGATTGTATACAACCCCATTATGGGGGGCACTCCTGCAATCCCGGCATAAGCCATCGCCTCCGGCACGAGTACCGCCCAGATGGTCAGCCCGGCGATGAGATCGTGGCGCAGCCAGGAGGGTTTGTATTTTGGCAGCCATGTCAGGATCGGCAGGTACCGGCGGAGCAGGTTCTTATGGTCAGTCGGATTTGTTTCGTTACCCATGGCACGTATCTTCCTCGTAACGGCTTTGTTAGCCGAACTGTTTTTGACTGGTTGATGAAATCGTTTTCGGATGGTAAAATTATTGAATATGTCTAATCTGTTTTATGGTGATTGCGGAAATAAGAGTTTGAGTGTTGAACTTTAAGAATAATAGAGACGGACTTATTGATACCAGAATCACAGGAGACTAAAATGAAACCGCACATCATAAAGGATATAGCACTTGCGGAGGAGGGCGCGCAGAGGATCGAATGGGCACGGCGGCACATGCCGGTGCTTGAGCAGATCAGGGAGCGATTCGAGAAAGAACGCCCGCTTGAGGGGATAAACGTCGTTGCGTGTCTGCACGTAACCGTTGAGACTGCCAACTTGATCACAGCACTTCAGGCAGGTGGCGCAAATATCGCGCTCACAGCCTCAAATCCGCTCAGCACACAGGACGACGTTGCTGCAGCGCTCGCAGCAGACGGGACGCACGTATTCGCGGTCAGGGGGGAGAACGAGAAGGAGTATTACGAGTGTCTCGAGGAGGCGCTCAAGATCGGCCCGCAGGTCACGCTCGATGACGGCGCAGACACGATTGCGCTCCTGCACAGCGATCATCCGGAACTGCTCCCTGGCGTCATCGGCGGCTGCGAGGAGACCACGACCGGCGTGATACGGCTGCGAGCGATGGCAGCAGACGGTGCACTTGCTTATCCGGTGCTCGCTGTAAACGATGCCGAGACCAAGATGATGTTTGACAACCGGTACGGCACCGGGCAGAGTACACTCCACGGGATCATGAACGCAACGAACGTGCTCTTCGCTGGAAAGACCGTCGTCGTCGTCGGATACGGCTGGTGCGGAAGGGGCGTCTCCATGCGTGCGAAAGGACTTGGCGCAAACGTGGTCGTTGTTGAGGTGAACCCGAGAAAGGCACTCGAGGCTGTGATGGATGGGTACCGGGTGATGCCGATGGCGGATGCAGCACGTATCGGTGATCTCTTCATAACGGTAACAGGCGATATATCGGTGATCCGGACGGAGCACTTTGAGCTGATGCAGGATCAGGCGATCGTTGCCAATTCCGGGCACTTCAATGTCGAACTCGATCTTCCGGGACTGTCATCGGTTGCTGTTGGGATCAGCGAGGTGAAGGAGGATGTCATGGAGTATCTGCTCGCAAACGGCAACCGGATATACGTGCTTGCCGAAGGGAGACTCGTCAATCTCGCATCCGCATTCGGGCATCCGCCTGAAGTCATGGATATGAGTTTTGCGAACCAGGCGCTCTGTGTCAGGCACATCGTAGAACATGGTGAGGGGCTTAACAATCAGGTCTATCATGTGCCGACCGAGATCGACGAGGAGGTTGCGGCTCTGAAACTCTCTGCGATGGGGATAAAGATCGAGACATTGACGGCAGAGCAGGACGAGTATCTCCATTCGTGGACGATGGGGACGTAGGTGCAGGTACAGGGAGATGGGGAAATGCAAGTGAAGGAATTGCTGTTAAAGGAGATTGAGAGAGTTCCTGAGGAGCGACTTGTGGAGTTGCTGGATTTTACACTCTTTTTAGAGGCGAAAGCGTTGCAAGAAGGGGTGGAAACAGCAATCGCAAGCGAGACATCTCTTATGAAAGATTGGCTAAGACCTGAGGAGGATGAGGCTTGGCAGGATTTGTGAAAGGAGATGTGGTAGTTGTCCCGTTTCCGTTTTCGGATTTGACACGTTCGAAAAGACGTCCTGCTCTGGTCGTTGCCGAATTGGAAGGAGATGACCTGATTCTCTGCCAGATAACCAGTCAGCGGATCAGGGATGGATATGCGGTTTCAATCGAGGAGAGCGACTTTGAGGATGGAACGCTCAGGCAGAAAAGCAATGTGCGACCAAATCGTATATTCACAGCGGATCGGCACATCGTCTTGTATCGTGTCGGTCACCTGAACTCGAGCAGGATCGGTGAGGTTATCGATAGAATAATGGATATTTTACGGCAATGAATCACGCAAACATCGGTCGCACTCGAAAAAACGAGACGAGAGCAGGATCAGGTAGCCCCACTCGTTGGCGATAGGGGGTAGTTTAGATGGATCAGAAAGACGCGATCCACCTGCTCCACAAAGCAGGCTGCCCACCAGACGTCATCGCGCACGCCCGGGCAGTCGCTGAATGCGCCCGGGAGATCGCGGAGCGGTATAACGAGAGGCACAAGAACCACGCGGACATCGAACTGGTAATCGCAGGTGCACTGCTCCACGATATCGGGCGTGCACGATCAAACGGCATCGATCACGCAGTCGCGGGCGCGGAGATCGCGCAGGCGTTTGGTCTGGACACGCGGATCGTGCGGATCATCAGGCGGCATATCGGGGCTGGTATCCCGAAAAATGAGGCGGAACGGCTCGGGCTTCCCAAGGAAGACTATCTGCCTGAGACTGCTGAAGAGATGATCGTTGCACATGCCGA
>JAUWGA010000062.1 GCA_030606635.1 Methanosarcinales archaeon | reverse complement strand
TTCCAGTTGTATGGTTGCTTTTTCTGTAATGAAAGGGTATCTGATTGACATGGTATCACTCTTGTATTTTCATACATAGTGATCGCTGGGTACTTTAATATTTGTGATGTGCAAGAGTTGTAATGTTGTTGATGCTCGGAGCCGATCAATCATGATCCGTTACGTTCTGCCAAACACCCACCTGGGTAAGTTGACAGCGTCCAATAAACAATAACACTTATATACGCAGCAATTATAGTCATGGGATGGAGGCGAAGTAATGGCCGACAAGGAATCGATACGTGTACAGTCGTTGCAGGACGAATTAAAAGATTGCAAGGCGCTTAGCAAGGCATTGAAAATACTCGCCGGAGAAGTTTCGTGTGTGCTCAACGAAATAGCAGAAAAAGGCGGCACAAAGGATATTTGTGTGAGTATGGGTGAGGATGCTGGCAGGCGGCTTGGTAAGAAAGCGAGAGAGAAATTCGGCAAGATCGAGAAGGTGGAAGAAGCTCTGGATATCTGTATATACCATACAGACTCGTGGTATGGATATGACATCGAGATTGACCACATCAAGGACGGTACAATTTATATCAATGTATTCAAGTGTTTCATACGCGATATCCTCCGGGACCGAGGACTTACGACGGACTCTCCGCTCTGCGGCATCACGCGCGGCTATCTCGTAGGAGCGCTGAAGGAGCTTACCGGCAAGGACGTGAATGTGCAAATCGTGTACGGGAATGTAGAAGGCGTCTGCAGAGAAAAGATTATTACTGAGTGAAGGATTGCCAGGGTTTAGACCTTGTAGTAAAGAGGTGTTATCTCTCAGCACCTCCGCGGATGTGTCGAGATGTCGTCGCATAGCATATCTGCTGGTGCGAAAGTGTGGAGAGTCTATCTGTTTTCACCATCTCGGCGCTCTCTGCAATCTCATCTCGACGGTGAACAGACGTCTTGCCCGGTCAAGATGCGGATACCATGATCCGCGAGATCGGATCGATCACGGATGGACGGTAAATAAGATTTATATGAAAGCAACTCCACTCCTGCAGTGGAGGCGTTATCATGTCCGACAAGGAACCGATACATGTACAATTGTTGCAAGATGAATTGAGAGATTGTAAGGCGCTTAGCAAGTCATTGAAGATACTCGCTGGAGAGGTATCGAATATGATGGATAGGATGGTGAAAGCAGAGGATGCTGAGGAGGTCTTCGTGAGCATGGGCGAGGACGCTGGGAGAAGGCTCGGCGAGAAGGCACGAGACCAGTTCGGCGTAATCGAAAATGTTGAGGAGGCTCTGGACACGTTTATACATCGCACAAATATGTGGTATGGCTACGAGATAGAGGTCGATCGCATAGAGGATGGTACGATATATATTAATATACTCGAATCCTTTATACGGGATATTCTCAGGGATCGTAAACTCTCGGTACATTCTTCGCTCTGCGGCATCACGCGCGGCTATCTCAAAGGAGCATTAATGGAACTTACTGGCAAGGAAGTTGACATAGAAGTCGTGGTTGCAGACGTGGATGGCATCTTTCGGGAGAAGATCACTGTCAGATGAGTTTGGTAGGGGTGTCAGGTCTCTCTGATGCTCGATCTTGGCTTCAGGCAGGATGCTATTCATCGCAAATGCGTGTTGGCACCGCCGCGGACAACCCCCGCGAATGCAGACAGACATCGTGAACATTCGTGCGATTCGACCGTTCGCGGGCATTCGCAACCTCTGGCAGGGCTGTTGCGCCACATGGTTTGGAGTGTAGATAACAATCCTGTCGGGTGCATAATTTGATGTGCAAACCCACCAACATCCGGATAATATGGATCCAAGAATCAAAGCGATCCTCATAGCAGAAGGTTCGGTGGATATCGAGCCCGAACTTCTCAGCACCAAAAAAGCTCTCGTGCCAGGACCGTCAACCGCCGGACCGGGCGCAGGGGTCGGGTCGTTCTTCTTCAGATCAGGCGGGCATCTTGTTCGGCTGGAACACAGGAGAGATCCCGATGCGACTCTCATAGTGCGGCGGATAGGTGAAGAGGCTGCGGGTGGCGATGTCAGCGGCGACGATGACGTTGTTATCTTTTACAAGGGAAGGGAACTTGTGCGCGGCAGAATCGAGCCCGCGCTGATACACTGCCCGGAGCAGGCATACATCACCCTGAGCGAATCCTGCATCTTTGACTGCACGTTCTGCCCGGTCCCGAAACTTGGAGGCAGA
Organism: Methanosarcinales archaeon; assembly: GCA_030606635.1. Lineage (GTDB taxonomy): Archaea > Halobacteriota > Methanosarcinia > Methanosarcinales > Methanogasteraceae > Methanogaster_A. Next base: position 7,432 of record JAUWGA010000062.1, on the reverse strand, counting down.
ACCAAAACCGCAGACGAAGTCAGAAGAATGGTTGATGATGCATACCGGACCGGCAACCTTCGTGCAATCTCTATCACATCGGGAATCGAGCACTCGCCCGGAGAAGAGGTTACTCGGGCTGTCGATCTCGTAAAAGACCTTACAAAGTACAATCTACCGATCGGGGTATCGGTGTATCCGACCGAGGATTCATCCATCCGCCTGAAGGAGGCAGGCGCTATTGAGATCAAGTACAATGTGGAGACGATGGACCGGGAGATCTTTGGGCGCGTCTGCGCTGACATGGATCTCGATTTTGTGCTTGCCTCGCTTGAGGATGCTGTAAGTATCTTTGGCAGGAACCGTGTCTTCGCAAACTTCATCATCGGTCTTGGGGAGTCGGACAGAACTGTGAGAGAGGGTGTGGAGACGCTTGCGGGGATTGGTGTAATCCCGATTCTCCGTGCGTTAAACCTCCATCCGCTCCGTCCTGATCTGAAGAGTATCTGCCCGGATGCGGCACGTCCGGATGCTGATCGGTTGCTCAGGCTTGCTCGGTTCGAGCGCGAGGTTCTGGATGCGCACGGCTTGCGGGCTGACGTATCTGAGACGATGTGCCTGCCGTGCACCGGATGCGATCTTGTGCCGCACCGGGATGTGTGATGGTTTTGGAGACGAGATTGAATTAAAAGAATCATAAAAAGTTCCCGTCTTGTTACCCACCGTCTGTGGAGGTTATTATTGTGAAGAAAAGGGTATTAATACTTGTTAAACCCAAGACCCTACTAAGACGAAGGTGAATTATGCGAAGTTTAGGAATCCGCTGGATAATGGGAAAGCAATCATCGGCAGCTCATGGGACTGGAATAGCTAATAATTGGAGGTAACACGATGCTTAACTCATTGGAAATCAAGAACTTCAGGATATTGGAAGACTTCAAGGTCTCCAAGCTTAGGAGAGTCAACTTAATCGTCGGAAAGAACAACTCGGGAAAGAGTTCCGTGTTGGAGGCGCTGCGTATCTATGCCGGAAATGCTCAGCGCGTATTGCTGGAACAAATCGCCGCAGGTCATGATGAGACATATCGTCTGAAGGAAAACGAACAAATCGAATCCGATATACAACTTCCTTTCGAGGATTTCTTTTTCGGTAGGCAATTCCCTCAAGACGAAGCACTTGCGATTAGTATTGGTGAATTAGCGTCAGGTGATGATGCGTTGCGAATAGAGCATGGATTTCTCATTGAGGAAGAAGATCCTGTAAAAAACGAATTGGGGGAAATCATGGGAACAAAAACTCGTTTGAACCGGATTCCAAATCCTTCGAGCGATGACACATCATCAGAGGCGATAAGTCATGCGCTTTTTGTAACCAAGGGGGCGCGTTCATTTCCACCAATCCAGATAGATAGGCGCAGAAGTCCCCCTTTAAGATATTCCTCTATGAAGATTCCTGGAACATTGCCTTGCAGCGTGATTCCAACACAGTTTATTTCAATCGATGATCTGGCTGATGAATGGGACAAGATTGTCTTCACTGAACATGAAGAAGTGGTTAGGGATGCTTTGCGGATTATTACGCCGGAGTTCGAGAACCTGACTTTTGTCCGCAACGACGAGGACAATAGATATCTGCGCCAGAGGTTTCGTCGTTTTGCCAAGGTAAGAATGTCGGATTCACCGCATCCGGTGCCACTCAATAGTTTGGGGGATGGTATGTTGCGGGTGTTGCAATTAGTGCTGAAAGTTTTTCCGGCAAAAGGCGGGTTCTTGCTGATCGATGAGTTTGAAAACGGACTCCATTTCAGCGTTCAGGAAAAGGTGTGGGAACTGTTGTTCGAGATGGCACAGAGACTGGATATTCAAGTATTTGCCACAACTCATAGCTGGGACTGTATCGAGAGTTTCGCCAAAGCGGCTATCGCTCGTCAAGATGTCGAAGGGGTGTTGTTCCGGGTTGGCCGAAGCGTTAAGGAAAGCAATCGAGGCAAAGTGATTGCGACTGTCTTTGATGAGGACGCACTTTACAACATTACTCAAGCTGATGTGGAAGTGCGGTGATGGCAATGGCCGAGCATATCCTACTGGTCGAAGGTGAAAGTGATCAAAGTTTCTTTAAGGAAGTTTGTAAAACTTTGGGACTGGATGCCAATGTGAGAGTTGCATTGCCGAGAGATAGTGGGAGGTTTCATAATGGCAAAGAGGGTGTGTTTAATCTGCTCCCTGATCTGCTAAATCAACTGGGTGATGCATAGATCACACGCCTTGCTGTTGTTGTAGATGCCGACAGTGAAGACAATGGTGGTGGATACCAGCGTGCAATTGATAGGGTTACAGAAACCGTGGCGCGGTGTGGGTTTACTTTGATACCCAATCCGGCAGGAGGTATTCTTTTTCAACACGATGACGGCTTGGCAGATTTTGGTCTGTGGGTGATGCCAAATAACCGCGATGAAGGCATGTTGGAAGACTGGATAAAGAGTTGCGTCCACCAAGACGAACATAAACTTTTTGCACATGCTGAGACTGTGGTGGCTACATTGCCGCAGACCAAGTTCAAACTGATACATTTTAGCAAGGCAGAGGTTGCAACTTGGATGGCTTGGCAGAAACAACCCGGGCATGGACTTTATCGTGCTGTTGAAGATCAACTGATTGATATGGACAGTGCGTTGTTTAAGGAATTATGCGTTTGGCTTACTCATATCTACAGTTAATCAATCATGCGTGCCCTGCGGCAATGACCGCTTTCTATGGGTGAATTGGTCAATATCATAGGGCTATGTTGACATCTTGGAAGCATTGGAAGATCCGGACAATGAGGAATATGAAGAACTGCTGGACTGGCTTGGCGAGGACTTCGATCCCGAACATTTCGATGCAGCGGAGGTCAGATTTAGCGATCCTGGCAAACGCTTCAAATTTGCGTTTGAGTAGAAGATGCACGACCGGCTGGACCGCGAAATACCAGCGTGCCGCCAAACATTCAACTCCGACCTCCAATTGAAACCAAGGGGTTGGGGCAACAACATTTGTGTTAAAAATGTTGCACCTCACCAGAAATCCGGTCTCCAGTTGAAATCAAGGGGTTGCCCCCATCCACCAAAAACACCAGGACCAAAAACGATCCGAAGATCAGGTTACATCACAACATCTCACACAGGCAAACACACCACCAAGCAAGCATACAAAACTTCAATTATCCGCACACTACAGTATATCATCACCAATGCCACCCACCATCCTCAAGATCGGAGGTAGCGTCCTCACAGAGAAGACCGACACCCCGACACCGAAACCATCCGCAATCGAGAGGTGCGCCGCAGAGATCGCGTCGTACCACCCGTCAGCAGACAACCCGCTGATCCTGATTCACGGCGCAGGTTCGTTCGGGCATCCGCAGGCAAAAAAGCACGATTCGCCGGACGGATTCACCAATTCCGGGATAATCGAGATCCACCGATCCGTAACATTGCTAAATGAACTTGTTGTCGATGCATTGATCGAAAATAACGTCCCGGCAGCGCCTGTGCATCCGTTCGGCTCCACCGTGGCAGATGCCGCACGCATCAGCGAGATGCACACCGCTCCGATCGCGCTGATGCTTGCCCGCGGCATCGTGCCTGTGCTGCATGGCGATGTGGTGATGGACAGGACGCTTGGAGCATCGATCATATCAGGCGACCAGGTCGTGCCGTACCTTGCAACGCAGTTTGGGGCGGTGCGCATCGGATTCGGGACAGCGGTCGATGGCGTGATCGCAGATGGCAGGGTGGTTCCGGAGATCACGCCAGGGACGTTTGAGGCGGTGCGATCCCATATCCATGGCTCAGAGGGCACCGATGTGACCGGCGGGATGCTTGGCAAGGTTCGTGAACTGCTCGGGATCGATATCGATTCGTATATATTCAGTGCGGTAAAGCCGGGCATGATCGCGGGATTCTTGTCTGGCGAAGAACCCGGGACGAGGATAACGAAGACAGGGAATCGCCCTATTGTGGATATGCTCAAAACTCCCCCGATCCCGACTGACTCCGGGAGAGATTGAGAAGTCCCACCGGGCAGCCGAAATCTTTATCATCGTTTCGAACCCTAATAGACTCAAACCGGGGCGGGTGTGGTCGATCGAAGAATTGTGGGTGAAACCCTCCTGCCCGAGAAAACGAGGCAAGGGATTAACTCATGAAATCCAGACACAACATCACGCAGGACCGACTGATTGTAAATACTATAGATGATACCTCCGACGCTCTTCGCAGCAGCATGCTTGCGCCGCCAGTCTGCACCGTAGCAGACAGCCCGACTGCAAACTGGGGGGCAGGGTGCGATGAACGCCCGCAGAGGCAGCCGGGGGTGATGGCGCAGCATGGCGGTCTTGACCATTTTTACGGCTATTTATGGAACAGTCACTATAGATAATTCCAAAAACCTCGAAATCCGGAATAGGTGAAACGAAAAATGAAGAGAAGAATACCTGTATCTATACTTATTTCAGTGCTATTGACGCTGGTTCTAACCGCTTGCGCCGGTGCTGCTGAGCTAAAGCTCACAGCCAGTGACGGAGCAGCGAATGACTGGTTCGGATATTCCGTCTCCATATCAGGCGACTATGCCATCGTGGGCGCATACAGTGATGATGACGACGGCAGTGCTTCGGGCTCTGCATACATCTTCAAGTGGAACGGCACATCATGGAGCGAGCAGGCAAAGATCACAGCCAGTGACGGAGCAGCGTCTGACTGTTTCGGCATTTCCACCTCTATATCAGGCGACTATGCCATCGTGGGCGCATACTTTGATGATGACGGCAGCAGTGCTTCTGGCTCTGCTTATGTCTACGACATTCGGACCATACCGAGCATAATTTCTTCCGCACCGGAATCACCAGTGAACGACTCCTACGGCACATGGACGAAATTCAACGTCTCTGTGGATCAGACCGTGAACGTGACATGGTATCTGGACGATACACCACAAACGCCAGTGAACGAGCGCGTGACTGAAGCGAATTACACGTTCCATGCAGACGACATACGCGAGCATAACGTATCCGCGCTCGCGAAGAATGCAAACGGCACGGATATGCAGACGTGGGTCTGGAATGTGACCGGAGAGACCATACCACCCGAGGTCACGATTGATACGCCAAGTACAGCCTCTCAGGTTCGCATACCAGGAGGCGAGCAGTTCTGGGTGAACTTCACCTACACCGAACTCTATCCTGCGAACTACACAGTCACGGTAGGAACTGGAACCGCGGTCATCAACTCAACCACGAATGATAGCCCCACCGGCGGGACAAGCAGGACTGTGAACGAGAGCTTCAACCTGAACGCAAGCGCAGCAGACGGCTGGTACAACGTGACGGTTGAGATGTATGACAACTCATCGAACTACAACATCACGCACCAGAACAACTCGGTAGAGAAAGGGTCTTATGATGACGCTATCTCACAGCCGGAAAACCAGACAACTGAACTGGGCGTCAATGCAACCTACGAGCTAAACATCACGAACACAGGAATTCTTGCAGGCACATTCACGCTTGCAGTCACCAATCACAATGGTGCTGATGTTGCAGCGCTGAATAAGACAACGATAGCGGATCTTGCCATCGGCGCTTCACAAAACGTCACGCTAAACGTCACAGATGCAAGTGCAGGAACGTACAACGTCACTGTGAATGTCACATCTACCGACTCAGGAAGCGAGGTTGCAGAGACTGGCTACATCATGACCACGGTCGTCGGACCGGCTTTAGCTCTCGACAACGTCAATGACATAACCAGAGACTGGGGAATAAACTTCAACGTGAACCACTCGGTCCGGGTAACCAATGCAAATGCAGACGACGTGAACGTGACCTACAACGTCTCATGGGTCGAGGGATGCGCATTTGGAACCGTTAACAAGGACGCGACAGAATGGTGCAACCAGACACGCCAAAACTCGACAGTGCAGAAGATCACGGTCAAGGTGGATGCGACCACGACAACCGCATCCACAACAAACGACAGCGAGACGTTTAACATCAACATCACCAGGAGAGCGATCATCATCACTTCTGATCCGGTAGCCCCCCAATCCGTCAATCCCAACACCACATTCTGGATAAATGGCAGTGCGGAGGGTAACTATAGTGAGACGTTCATAGGCAAAGCCGATCTGATAAGAGATGGAAGCATCATCGAGAATCAGCCCACAACAGACGGAAACGCGAACTTCAGCAGAACCGAATCCGCGGAAGGGACGTTTAACTTCTCAATCCGGTTCTACAACACGACTCATTACAACAACAAGACAACAATTGACGCAACCATGCATATCGTCGATGACACGCCGCCTGCAAGCATAACAGGTCTTGACAATCGGACTGAACAGAGCTGCATCCGCTGGACATGGACAGATCCAAAGGATGCTGACTTCACAAAGGTGATGATCTACCTCGACGGAACCTTCAAGACAAACGTTTCAGAGGGTGCCGGCAACTACACCGCAACCGGACTCGATCCCGACACCAACTACACGATCGGCACGCACACGGTCGATGACAAAGGAAACATCAACCAGACATGGGAGAACGATACTGCAAGGACGCTGCCGTTATCAGGGCTTCAGCGCATCAATGTGACGCCGGACTCATGGACGATGAACGTCAGCGAGTCCATGAATTTCAATGCCACTGGATTTTATCATAACGATGACCCGATAGATCCGTCAAACCTAACATTCGCATGGTACACCACCCCATCAGGCGTCGGGACGCTCAACGCGACGACTGGCTCTGTTGTGAACTTCACAGCACGTCATGCAGGGCGCACCGAGCTATACGCGGTAAACGGTAGCATATCGAGCAACGCGACCGACAGTGTATGGATCACGGTAAACTCACCTCCTGAAACAGAAAACGTCGCCAACGGAACCGGTAACGCCACATCAGGCAACTCGACAGCGATCGTCACGCTCAACAACAGATCGGTCAACGGCACGATCACAATCGAGGAGATCGGTGACCCGATCAACGGAACAGAAGACATCGGAAACAGGACAGGTCTTGGCACAGACTCCGAACCTATCAAGGGCGCCAACGTCACAGTAAACGGGAGTATCGAGGTAGCGCTTAATGCCATGGGCGGCTACGTGCATATCAGGATCGAGTACAACGAGTCACAACTCGGGAACATCGATGAGAACACGCTTTACATTTACAAGTTCGTAAACGGTACCGGCTGGGTGAAACTGGTTAAAGGCAATCCATCCTACTGCATCGCAAATGGCAGGAACACGACCGCAGACTATGTCTGGGTTAATGTGACCGAATGCAGCACATTCATGCTTGCAGGCACGGGGGTAGCAACGCCAACTCCCTCCGGAGGCAGCGGCGGCGAAGGCACATATCCGCCAGGATGGTTCGGAACCCCGGCACCTGCCGTGACCGCAACGAAAGCACCGG
>JAUWGA010000036.1 GCA_030606635.1 Methanosarcinales archaeon | reverse complement strand
GCTTAAACTCATATTGCGCTACTGTGGAATCGAAATATCGCTCGAAACTTTTATTGATGTCTATTCAAGTCATGCGCTTGATCCGCATGTCAACCGACACCGTTTCAGGAGCGAATGGTGGGCTTAACCGATGACGTATGACAGATCAACGGGGTGTTAAGCGGCGTCCGGCACTCATGTTGTTGGACACCGGGAATGGCGACGTTGTGGTGGCACGGGTCACGAGCCGGCAGGTGCAGACCATGTACGATGTGAAATTGATCGAATGGAAACACGCCGGACTTTTGCTGCCATCGGTTGTACGATTGCACAAGTTGGCAACATTGCAAAAAACGCTTGTAGAACGGCGGTTGGGCGTTTTAACGACAAAAGATTCATCGAGGGTCAAAGCAAAGATTCAACGGATATGGACTTCTGTTTAACACGTTCTACCCGGCACTGCCTAAAAATCCGGGTGTTTTTCACCGATTTACTCGGCATGTTCGAACATATACACACCACCATAAAATCAGAGTGTTTTCACTGGAGTTTTCGATTGTGCCCGAGCGTACAATGGACTTTCCAGACGGTTACGGATTCGATACGGGACGCGGCAGGAACTGCGTAGAGCGATAACACTCTAATAGATAGAGATTCAATAATCATAATATGTCAGGATTCCTCCCGCTCTTCATCGACCTTTGTGACCAGAAAGTGGTGATCATCGGCGGCGGCTCGGTTGGCGAGCGCAAGGCAGCATTGTTCGGGAGATACGCAAAGACGGTTGTCGTGAGCTTCGAGTTCACCGAAAGACTGATGGAACTAAAGGATATCGAACTGATAACCATGGATGAGAAACTTGGCGATGATGAGTTTTCCGACCTGATAGAGGATGCCTTCCTGGTGATACCGGCAACGAACGATCCTGCCTACAACAAACACCTAGCAGATATCGCAAGCCGGCATGGAGTGCTGGTCAACCGGGTGGACGATCTCGGCGATGTGATCATCCCGTCCGTCATCGCTCGCGGCGATATCGTAATCGGAATCTCCACGCTTGCCCACAGCCCTGCGTTATCACGATACATAAGGGGGCGGATCGAGGAGGTGATTACGCCTACGTATGCGGATATGGCGAGACTGCAGAGCGAGATGCGCGAGTACCTGAAGGGCAGGGTTCCGGACCAGGCGACCCGGCAGCAAGTATTGTGGGCGATTCTGGAGGATGGTGCTGTGTGGGAGTATCTCAGGACGTCTTATGAGCAGGCGTTTGGGCAGGCGATGTTGCACTGTGAGGATGTGATCTGATTGGACTTTTCTGAAATTGATCCGTTGATATGGGCTGGACTTGGACTTGCAGCCGTCTCGATCGTGGCGCTTGGGATCATCTGGAAGATCGCCAGATGGAAGGGCGAACTTGACCGGTGGAAACGAGAGGTTAATGAATGGCGAGACAACCTCCCGGCTGCCAGCGTGGATTCGCAGAGTCATTCATCAGTTGGAAATCGAAATCAAGATCAAGTAAAGAGAGCCGCGCCTGCAGGGAAGATACCTGATCGATCCGATGCGCCTGTTACACTCATACCCCAGACAGAGATGGCGCTGTTGTATGCGCTTACCGAAAGGAGAGACGAAGCGTGCACGGTAGCTGAGATAAAGGACGATACCGCCATGTTCCACCACGATCTCGGGAATCTACTGTACCGCTCGAGACGGTTTGAGGAAGCAGAGAAGGAGTACCGAGAGGCGTTAAGACTCGAACCTGATTTTGCAAGGGCTCATGCCAATCTCGGTTTCCTGCTAAAGCGACTGAAGCGCAGTGAGGAGTCCGTGCAGGAATTCGAGATGGCGCTTGCCTCAAAAGAGCAACTCCCCGACAGTGGCGAACGGATCATGAAGATACTGCAAGAGATTAAAGAATCCTGATCACATAAATTCCTGCAGTTTCTGCTCGATGTGGTTCTTCGGAAGTGCGCCGATGATCTGCCCTGCCATCTCGCCATTCCTGAATACCAGCATCGTCGGTATCGCGCTGATCTGGTATTTCGTGGCAGTGCCCATGTTCTCATCGATATTCAATTTGGCAAACGTTATCCTGCCTGCATATTCTGTTGCAAGCTGCTCGATTACCGGTGCAACCATCTTGCAGGGTCCGCACCATTCAGCCCAGCAGTCCAGCACAACAAAGGGATGTTCGCTCACGGTTTCTGCAAGGTTATTATCGTCCAGTACCAATACTTCTCCAGGTGTCATTGTTTGTAATCGCTCCAGTTTCTTCTGTCGGATCGCTTCCAGTTCGTCCATGATTTAGCATTCAAACACGGTTTCATATAAATCCTTGCCATGACTAAGCACTGGCATCGATCAATTCCCCGATCCTTGTGTGGAGTTCTTCGAGATTCCGCCCCTTCAGATCGATGACTCGTTCGATGCTCCTCATCGTGTTTCTTGCAGATCCCTCTTCTTCAAGTCTCTTTTTTGTGTATATCTGCATCAGTGAGGTATGCAATCGTTTATACACGCTGGTTTGCTGGTTTAGCTGGACATACCTGTCGATCAGCTCCTGGTCGACTCCGGCTTTTCCCGCAGCAGCAATAAACGCATCAAGTTTTCTTGAAGAAGATGTAATATCCTCTATCACTGAAATTAAACCTTCTTTCGTGACTGGTTTGACGAGATACTCAGTTATATGCGGTGCCTTTTTCTGCGCCACATCTGCAGTCAGTTGTTTTGCCGTAAGAATAACCACAGGAATTGATTTTGACCGATCATCCTGACGTATCCTGTTCAGCACCTCCCAGCCATCGAGGTCGGGCATGATGAGGTCCAGTAGAATCAGATCGGGCACGTCCTGCTTCAGTTTTTCAAGACAGTCGTTGCCACCGGATGCTGTTATGACATCGTAATCCGGATCGTCAAGCATCAGCAAGAACAAATCCACAATATCTGGCTCGTCATCCACAACCATAACTTTCATGATGAAACCTCCATATTCTGCCCGTTATCTTCCGTTACATTTTATGTTATTATCGCTTGTACTTAACTCTGTTGTCTGCATTACGCTTTTATAAGCGCCAGCCGTATATGATACCAATGGTACTTGATAAACTTGGAGACTCGCTTCAGGGCGCGATCAAGAAGATCGCAGGCGGCGGACGCGTCGATAAGCGTGCAGTGGACGAGATGATAAAGGAGATCCAGCGTGCGCTCCTCCAGTCAGACGTCAATGTGAAGCATGTGATGGAGCTATCCACGCAGATACGTGAGAGGGCGCTTGACGAGAAACCGCCTGCAGGCATGGGCGCACGTGAGCACGTGATTCGGATTGTATACGATGAACTCGTCCGGCTCATAGGCGTTGGCACGCCTCTTGCGCTTTCGAAGCAGACGATCATGATGGTCGGGCTTCAGGGGGGTGGCAAGACCACGACCACGGCAAAACTGGCACGGTACTTCCAGCGGAAGGGGTTGAAGCCCGCGGTGATCTGCGCGGATACCGACCGCCCTGGTGCTTACGATCAGTTAAAGATGCTGTGTGAGAGTTTGAACATCGCTTTCTATGGGGAGCGCACCGATGATCCCATCGGAATCGTAGAGCGGGGGCTTAGCGAATTAAAGGCGTATGATGTGCAGATCATCGATACCGCGGGCAGGCATTCCCTCGAACATGACCTGATCGAGCAGATGGAGAAGATCCACGCGATTTCCAAGCCGGATCAGAAACTACTTGTGCTGGACGCCGCGATCGGGCAGCAGGCAAGGGAGCAGGCACGCACGTTCCATGACTCAATCGGAGTCACCGGCGTCGTCATCACGAAACTCGATGGTACGGCAAAGGGTGGTGGCGCGCTATCTGCGGTGTCAGAGACCGGAGCACCGATCGCTTTTATCGGCGTTGGCGAGAACATCGAGGACCTGGAGAAGTTCGAGACCGACCGGTTCATCTCGCAACTGCTCGGGATGGGGGACATCAAGACGCTGATCGAGCGTGCGGAGGAGGCGTTTACCGAGGAGATCGATGTCGAGAAGATGATGCAAGGGAGGTTCACGCTCAAGGATATGTACCAGCAACTGGAAGCGATGCACAAGATGGGTCCCTTAAAGCAGGTGATGCAGATGCTCCCGATCGGGGGCATGAAGATACCGGACGACATGTACAGCGAGACCTCCGGAAAGATGGGGCGGTACAAGGTCATCATGGACTCGATGACTGACGCGGAGATGCTCGATCCGAAGATCGTTGATGGCTCACGCGTCAAGAGGATCGCACGCGGCTCTGGCACAAGGATCGAGGATGTGCGGGAACTCTTAAAGTACCACCGGATGATGCAGAAGGCGATGAAGGGGTTGCGCGGCGGGCGGTTTAATGTGCAGAAGATGATGAAGAAGCTTGGGGTGTAGAAGCGTTTACTCGATATAAAATTGTAATGCAATGTTCATTTTGTATAGGGTTAGACAAAAAAAGGTGATTTGAGTGTCAGAAGATCGAAAACGCTGCTTCGTGATCATGCCGTTTAGCGAAACGACTGATGAACACACAGAAGACTACTGGACGAAACATTATAAACATTTCTTGAAGCCACTCATTGAGGAATGTTCAACGCTTGAAGCACACCGCTCAACGGCTTTGCGTGGAGATATTACAAGGCAGATTATCCTCGATCTTATCGAGTCCCCTGTTGTCGTTGCTGATCTTACAGATGGTAATCTCAATGTCTACTGGGAACTGGGGGTCCGCCAGAGTTTCAAGCATGGCACAATCACGATTGCACAGAGGGGTACAGAACCTCCGTTTGATATCAGTACCAAGGGCATTTTGTTCTATGATTCAACTCATCTGGACGAGGATGGCTTTCGTAAGGACTTCAAAGTCGCTATCGAGGATTGTTTAGAGCATCCTGATAGACCGGATAGTCGTGTGTTAGAGACTATTTCCAGTCGTGGATCGCTCTATGAAATCATCCGGCGAGATGAAACACTCCGCCGATTGGATGCCGTGTTATCAGAATGTAGTTATAATCAGGACACTCTCAAGACGATTATTGAGCAGGTCCAAAGCAATCAGGATGATCCCCAGAACCGTAAGATTAGACCTGATCGTTTTAGACCATGGGCAGCTGAATTGTTGGTAACGAATCGTTACGTTGACGAAGATCAATCATTCTACCTAGTAGCTGAGAGGTATTTGAACCACATCGCGGTAATGAACGACCAACTTGGACTTTGGAAACAGTATGTAGACCCCACCGAAAAATGGTTATTAGAACAAGAAGAATGGACAACAAATGCCTTCAAAGCATTCAAAGGCAGAATAGAAACTCTTCGTGACGAGATAGAACAAAAACAATATTAAACGTCCACCATCCATGCCCCTAATTATCAAACCCATAAGGCAAGCGTTCTCATAGAAAAGACCGGCGCAATCATGGATGCGTGGTGGCAGATTCGATATCCAGAAGATGATGAAGAAGCTTGGGGTGTAGTTTCATATCACCCTCCAAGCTTGAGGTAGGTCGCTTTACCAATACTCTTCTATCGATATCCTTAAGCTATCTTTACGATTTTCCACAATATCGTTAAGGTGAGTTAACGATATCCAATATTTTTCTGTGCCGGACGCTCAAGCAACCTCGAGCCCCCCGATCATCTCGGCAAGCCGCTGCAGCACCTCTGTCCGCATCCCCTCCACAAACTTGATGCTCCCAACGACGAGATGCCCGCCGCCGTTTACGCCCGCGCCTTCGAGTTCATCATGCAGGGTCCGCACCATCTGCGGTATGTTCATGAGAACGCCGCGTGACCTGATCACAGCGAAATCGGGACCGTAGCCGAGAGTCACCACAGGATCGTCGTTTCCCTGACAGAGCCTGTCATGGATCTCGCCTGACGTCTTCCCCGGCGGCGGGAATGTGAACTTGTGCGCAAAGTGCTCAAGATCGATCACGTTTAAGGACGCCCCGTTCGGCAGTCTCTGCGTGCGCACGTGCGGCATGCACACAGTCAACTGATCCTCAATCGCACCCCTCGCCTGCTCGCATAGCAGTTTCACTATTCCCCTGTGGCGGTCGAGTTTTCCGAAGTTTAAGATGTCGTTGACAAGCCCGCACCCGTCCTGGAACTTGAGCCAGAATGCCGCATAATCGAGTGCAAGCGCGATATCCGAAAGATCAGACGTCTCGTACTGGTCAGAGACAAGATCGATATACTTCGTAGCCTCTGGCGCCGCTGACCGATCGCCAAGAGCAGCCACCGCCGGAAGATGCTTTATCTCATCAGTGATCTCCGGGTTGATCATCCGTGCGATCTCACCACATATCATCCCTGCCGTGACCCCGAAGTCGCCACCGACGTGGTACGGGTTCACATGCTCGCAGAGATACTGATCCACGACCGCATCGGGATGGTGGTGATCGACCACGACGACATCGATCCCGTAGATCGCGGTCTGCTTAAACGCGGGCATGTCCTCCTCGGTCGATCCGTTGTCAACGATCACAAGGAGCGGCAGGTCCTGACCGTGCCGTGCCTGATCGTCAAGCGCAAAGCAGATATCCCTGACGATGTCCACCATCTCGTAGAAAGGCGCCTTCGATGGCGACCTCCGATAGAAATGATACCCGGCATCGGTTCCGCCGACCTCCCGTATCAGCGGGAGAATCGCACGCTCGATCGCTATCGCTGCGGTCATCCCATCCGCATCAGCATGGTGCCTGATGACGATTGGCTGGGATGAGAAGATCGCCCTCCTGATCCGCTTTGCAACCGCGCGCATCCCGTCTTTGAGCGCGGAGAGCGTCTCGCTCTCGATCATAAAATCGATATCCTGTGGCTCGGATGTGGCATCGAGAGCAGCCTCGATGCGGTCGTGGATCACTGCCGCCTCGCGCCCGGGCAGACGCTTCATTGCCAGAACTTCGATCTGTATGTCCTGATTTCGGAGCGAAACCCCCCCGGTAGCCGTAACGATGGCGTCTGCATCGATATCAGGATATGCACGCTCGCCAGCACGCTCGAATGCAGCACAGGTGACCGTGCCGGATTCATCGAGTATGCTGAATATAGTCGGTCCTGCGGTCTGTTTTACTAAAATAACCTTCCCTGAGATGGATACTGTCTTACCTACGCATTTTGGAAGTTCGGAACTTGTATATCCCGGGTACTCCTTCTCCACTTCCACGATTTCGTATTCTTTCAGCTTTACTGGAACCAACTCGAGGTTTCCGTTCGGCTTTATGTTCTTTAGCTTCACATGCACGACATCGCCTACGTTAACTTCCGAACTGAGGTTGCTCGAATGGATCAGTCCGCGTACGCTCCTGGATAGGTCAACAAATGCGCCAAAATCCACAGTCCCGTTAACCGTCCCTTCATAGACGCTGCCCACCACAAGGTCGTGTGTGTCGCAGAGAGCACTCAGGAGATATACTGATGGTTTTTCTGTGCAGTTCTTGCAGATGTCACCAGCTCCACTGAACGATGAACCGCAGATCCTGCATTCCTTGATCTCCCCGTAACCATTGCATTCCTGGCACTTCTCTGTTATCCGGTCGAGTCCTGTGCCGTTGCAGGCAGGACATGAGCCGCCGAGTGCCTGACTCAACTGCTTCTCAGATAACTCGCTTAAATTGATCGATTTCGCCTTTCCGGTGCCTTTGCAGGCGGAACACTTCGTTTCTTTGATGATGATGAATCCTCTGCCATCACATGCTGTGCATGATCCCATGCTGCTTGATTTGGGGGCGTTCTGATTTATGTCTTTTGCGTCATAGGGGCATGTGGGTCGTCAGCTTACGTGGTTTCATAACCATTTGTACCCTTTCCCACGATGGAAAATCTGAATTATTTTGAAGCTATCAACATCTTCAAAATAAACAACACGATAATTTCCGATTCTCAATCGAAAAAGATCCTCCCCACCCCTAACACCTTTTAATTTTTTAGTATCAAGAATTTTACTCTTTTCTGGATCATTTATAGAATATAACGCCTTTTTAACTTTATTCCTTGTATCTTCTGGTAACGAATCAAGTTGTTTTCTTGCAATTTTCGATAAAAGAATGGCTTTGGACATCACAAGTCATCTAAAGATATCCATTCGTCTTCTTCATCCATGATCTTGTACTGTTCCAGCATAAATCTCTCGTAGCCTACCACATCCATCAGATGCCGGATAGTATCGTCATAGCTCTCTCCTTTTTTGCCGATGACTCTCAATTTCTCAACGGTTTTGGGTTTCAGTTCGACGGTCATGGTTTTCACATCTATCGCCATATTCATTCTGGTTTCATGATTGATATAGTCTCCTTTCCAATCATTGAGCCATGCCATGCGGTGAATTGCGGCGCATAGTACAACACAACTAACCCAATAAAAATAAGCACCATAATGGCTACGGCAATAGCAGCGATTATCAGACAGACGATAAGGTACCTGGCCTCATCCCGTATAACTCATCCCATATAAATCTCCGTGAACGGGACTGTTGACATCACAAGCCATGACAGCCCCAGGGCTGGGAAAGATTAAAACGCATCGCGGTCCAATGGATGGATTGATGGACAGATATGATTTGATCACACGGAACACACAGGAGATCGTGACCATCGATGACTTAAAAGGGCTGCTGGCATCAGAAAAGACGCCGACAGCTTACGCAGGATACGAACCGAGCGGAAAGATACATCTCGGTCACGTTCTGACTGTGAACAAACTTATCGATCTTCAAAATGCCGGATTTAAGATAACAGTGCTGCTTGCGGATTTACATGCGTACCTGAACGAGAAGGGGACACTTGAAGAGGTGAGAGAACTTGCAGAGTACAACAAGCAGTGTTTCATCGCGCTCGGGCTTGACAAGGCAAAATTCGTCAACGGAAGCGAATTCCAGCTGGATCCGGAATATACGTTAAATGTTCTCAGGCTGGCGCAGGATACCACGCTTAACCGGGCGAGGCGCAGCATGAGCGAGGTCGCAAGAAACGTGGAGCACCCGATGGTGTCGCAGATGATCTACCCGCTCATGCAGGCGCTCGATATCATGCATCTCGGTGCCGATGCTGCTGTTGGCGGAATCGACCAGCGCAAGATCCACATGCTTGCGCGGGAGGAATTGCCAAAGCTCGGATTCCGCGCTCCGGTGTGCATACACACACCGATCCTTCTCGGCCTGGACGGCGAGAAGATGTCATCATCGAAGGATAATTATATTTCAGTGGACGATGATACGAAGGCGGTCGAGAAGAAGATCAACCGTGCATTCTGCACACAAGGGTCGGTGGACGACAATCCCGTGATCGAACTCTTCAGGTACCACATCTTCCCAAGATTCTCTTCAGTGGAGGTCAAACGACCCTCGAAGTTCGGCGGCGATCTCTACTACGAGACTTTCGAGGAACTTACACGCGATTTCGCGGAAGGTGGGCTGCATCCGATGGATCTGAAAAAGACAGCGGCTTCGTACATCAATTCCATCCTTGACCCGGTCAGGGCGATGTTATGAACAGCGCGGATTACACCGAGATCGGCTGCGGCATATACCAGAACCAGTCAAGTCCGGCAGGTCAAGCAAGTAATGCAAGTCAGACGCAACTTGCAACCATGAGACTGCAGGAAGATGGAAGGGGGCAGGAGTTTCGGGCATGGGATTTTCGCCACAGTAAACTGGCTGCGCTGATCCTGAAAGGATTTATCCCGCCGATCACCGAATCTTCGCTGGTCCTGTACCTCGGTGCGGCATCTGGCAGCACAGCAAGCCATATTTCCGATATCGTGCAGAACGGACTGGTATACGTGCTTGAATTTTCGCCAACCGTCATGAAAAAACTTATTTCGAGATGCGAATCCCGGCAGAACATGATTCCCATCTTTGCGGATGCGAACCACCCTGAAAGATACTCCTATCTCGTGGATAAGGTGGATCTCATCTACCAAGACATAGCGCAGCGCAATCAGGCAGAGATCGCTCTTGCGAACGCTGAATATTTCTTAAAGGATGATGGCTACCTGATCCTCATGATAAAAGCCAGAAGCATCGATTCAACCGCGGACACTAAAGAGATATTTAAAAAAGAGGTCGAGGAGCTGCAAAAACGTCTCTCTGTCCTGAAGACGGTCAAACTCCCTGGCTACAGGGATCACCTTGCTGTGATTGCGAGGGGTCGCAGCTCTGCAGCTACAGACCCCACTGCGGACTCTACTGCATCAGCACCGACCCGGCAGCCCTGATCCCTGCCCCGAAGTCAGAGTCGGAGACGGCTCCGTGTGCATGGAGGATCGATTCGAGCATCTGGATCGTTATCAGGAGGTCTTTTGACCTGAAATTGCCCATGCTTCCGATCCTGAAGATATTTCCTTTGAGATGCGCCTGCCCTCCCGCGATCAGTATCCCGCGAGCAAGCATCTCCTTCTTCAGTTGGTCAAATAGAATCCCTGATGGTACCTTCATCGCTGTGACGGTGTCTGAGTACCTACTCTTCTCGTCCGGCTGCGGAAACATCGCAATTCCCATAGCATCGGCTGCTGCACGCACTGCTGCCGCACCTGTTGCATGTCTCTGCCTCCGTGCGTCAAGCCCTTCCTCGTGCGCTATGTAAAGCGCCTCCTGTATCGCAAAGAATAGTGGAATCGAGGGCGTGTACGGTGTCTGCCCTTTGTCAGCACTCTTCCGGTGTGCCTTGAGATCGAGATAGTATGGCGGATTCTTAACGTCTTCCATCTTCTGAAATGCACGCTTGCTCACCGAGACTGCTGCAAATCCTGGCGGCGCAGCGATGCACTTCTGCGAGCCCATGATTGCGACGTCCACGCCCCATTCATCGAGAGGGGTGGGGGTTCCGCCGATCGAAGTGATCCCGTCCATGATGAAGAGCGCGTCGTGTTTGCGTGCCAGTTTTCCGACCTCATCTGCCGGATTCAGCATCCCGACCGAGGTCTCGTTATGCACCATCGCAACCGCATCCGCGCCGTCCTCAAGCGCTGCCGCGACTGCGTCCAGATCGATCGGATAGCCCCACTCGGACTCGACGGGTACGGTATTTCCATACCTCATGCCGATATCGCGGAATCGCTCACCAAACTTGCCGTTTACGACTGTTACGATCGTCTCATCCGGATTTATCAGGTTTCCGACAGCCGCCTCCATTCCGCTGGTGCCTGAGCCGCTTAACAGCAGGATCTCGTTTTTGGTCTGGAACAGGTCTGCAAGCAGTTCCCTGCACTCGTCAAACATCTCTGCGAACTCGTAACCGCGGTGGTTGATCACTGGCTTTGCCATCGCACGCAGGATGCGCGGCACGACCGGGACAGGTCCCGGGATCATAATCAGTGTGTCTTCTATGTTCATGGAATCGCACCTGTTCCCCATTATGGGTCGGATGCCTAAAAGGTTGCGGCGATCTGGTGTTCACCGATTCTTGAGTGACCGCCGAAGTATCGGATAAAAAAAAGAAGGATGCACAAGATGGGGTTCTTGTGCAATCTCGTGATTCTGCGCTAACTTAACTTACAGTCCCTTGCCTCGCTGGAACTTGTCCTTGATCGCGTCGCTTAACTTCTCGACAGTCCAGCCGCCTTCGGGTGCCGAACTTATGAGCACATAGCCGATCGCACCGAGCAGCGCCAGCACAATAAGCACGGCAGCTATCAGTGCTGTGTTTGACTTGGCTTTCGTGACCGTGATCTCTCCTGATTCGGTGCCGATTTCGATGGTGGATGTGCCTGCTTCCGCGATCTTGGTAGTGAACTCGATCTTCTCTGTATCGCCAACATCGAGGGTGACGTTCTGCGAATCAACGACAGTACCGTTGACCTCCAGTTCTGCGATGTATGTGCCGATATCGTCACCTGTGTTTGTGACATCGACAGATACTGCGAAGTTCTTATTTGCAGACACTTCCGCTGGTAAGGTTAAATCTGCAAGCTCAAACTCTGCTGACGGGTACGCCACCTCGATCTCCTCGCTCCCCTCGAGATAGCCACCCTTGTTTGCGGTCACAGTGTAGATGCCCTCGTCCTCAGCGGTGTAGGTCAGACT
>JAUWGA010000058.1 GCA_030606635.1 Methanosarcinales archaeon | reverse complement strand
AACGCGCGAACTCGGTTTGCCTACGTCGCCGGTTGCGATCACGCCATCGATCAAGCCATTGTCCATGCAGTACGAGAGAAGAGCGGTCACAGCGCCGCCGTCCTGTCCAGCCTCCAGTACCGCAGGATCGGTCGCCCGTGCCGCAACAAGCGTTTCGTACTGTCCGAGCAGCGCTGGCGGTTTTGCTTTGAATCCGAAGATGTTCGGACCGATCTTTGATGCAAAGGTAACCACGCGCTGGCAGACGTCCTTACACGCGCCCTGTCCGTTTCTCGGACACTCTTCCTTCAGTGCCGGACCGTCTTCCCGAAACTCGATTCTGTCATTCGGACAGACCGCGGCACATGCGCCGCAGAATGTACATAATCCCGTGTCAACGACCTCGTCTCGCAGGAACCATTTATATTCTTCGTTTGCCATAATACTTGCCCCTTGTAGAGTTTTGTTGCATAGTATGCTGATGTCTTTTCGTTGTTCACACCCCTATATAAAGATTTCGTAAAACTGTGACGGATTTCGTTACACAATATTTTTATACCGTCAAGACATAGTGATGATTATGGAAGATCATCGGAATCATGGAATCAGGTGCTGGAGAAAGGAGTCGTGTGAGGGTCTGCTCGAAACGCTTGCAGTCGATGACATTGACATGAAGATCATCCATATATTGAGCGAGAATGCGAGGATGAGCAATGTCGATATCGCAAACAAGATCGATGTGAGCGAGGGGACTGTCAGACGAAGAATTGCCGAAATGGCTAAAAATGGGATAATCGAAGGTTTCATCTTGCTCCTTGATTGCAAAGAAGCTGAAAAGTGTGTTAAGGCATTTATAAGCATGGAAATTGCCGATTCGAACCTGCAGGGAGTTGCGGACGAACTGCTCAAGGATCATGAACGGATCATCGCCCTGTATCGCACAAACACACGGTTCAATCTATTATGCGAGGTCATGTTCAGGTCTATCATCGAATTGCAGGAGTTTATCGACAGGTGTCGCAAAATCGAGGGCGTTGTAGATTCGGATGTGAAGATGGTGATCGGATCGTACAAGAAGTGCCGGTGGACCGGGATATGAGTTTCTAACGCAAGCGTTGCGAAGGAATGAGGTTTCTGATGCGAAATTAGTTGCGACCTTATCAGGAGACTGTATGATCATGACCGAAATCTGCTCAAGATAGAAGAGAACTTGTGAAAAAGATATCAACTGGGATTTGCGTAGAGTTTCAGCGCACCCCCATCGCCATGCCGACGTTCATCGATGCCGAATGTTTTTGCGTAAGCTATAAATGTTATTGCGTCGCGTCCATTAGTAGGTGACAACAGTGTCCGCTACAACAATCGCGGTTTCTTCGGAGACAAAAGATATATTACTCCGTTTCGGGGCGGAAAAAGAGAGTTACGACCAAGTAATCAAGAAGCTCATCGGAGACGCAGGCTGGAAAGAGCTGGATGCTCGATGGAACCAGATCCTTGCAGAAGATGAGTTCATCCCTCTGGATGAGTTGTAATGTACACCGTAATCGTTTCTCGAACGTTCCAGAAGCAATTCCGTTCCTTGCAGAAGAAATTGCAAGAGAGGATCAAAAACGCACTGAAAGAACTGGAAATAAACCCGAATCAACCAAGATCTGGGGCAGATATAAAACCTTTGAAGAAGACCCAACCACAGAAACACCGGATAAGAGTGGGCGAATACCGCATAATTTACCTGATTGAAGATAATACTGTGCACGTAATCGAAGTTTTCAGGCGAGGCAGAGGATACTCAGAATAACGTTTATCCAATGTTTATCACCTAAAAATAAATGTGAGTGAATGGATTCACCATCCACTCGTTCCCTGTTCTGTCTATTCAGTTCCGTCTCCGCAGCAGATACGCTACAGCCATAAGCCCGCCGAGTGCCGAAATAATCCCGAAACCAGGTGTGGATGCGGCCGGTTCGTCTGCACCTTCGCCGGCTCCGGTCCCTGTTCCTGCCTTCGCATTGAAATCAGCGAGATTCAGGCTCTCGCCCGGTTTTGTTGCACTGATCAAGTTTCCTGATGCGTCTTTCTCGACATCGTATCCGAGTGCCTCAAAGTCGATGACGTGGTCTTCGTGGCAGTCCTGGCAGGTCAACGCTTCGTCCTTTGGCGAGACCCCGTGGAAAAGCCCCATGTACCGTGCGGTGTCCACGTACTGAACCGGGTCGTAGATCTTGCCCGTCGCCACAAAGATCGCCTGAGTCATGTTGTTGGTCTCCTTAACAGTCTTGTGCATGTACGGCAGCAGGTGCGTACCATCCCATGACTGTCTGCCCCGATGAAACCTTGCTGCGTATATCTTTGATGCAGAATCGCCGATTTCGCCAACAGGCTTTGCCATCATCACGGCACCATCATCACCACGCACAACCGGATCTGCGAGATCAACGATCTCAGACATCCGGTTCCACCAGACATGAATCGGTGCAGGATTGCTCTCGCGAACGGTCGTCAGGTGATACAGGTTTCCCTCGCCAAGATGCGTGTCTTCCCAGTCGCGGGACATCTCAACAGTCTGCACCTTGCCATACGCTGTTACGTGGCATGCGGTGCAGTAAAGCCGATCCGTGTGTTTGTTGTACATCGAACCCTCTGCGTGAGGCTCTATGCCGTGACAGCTCTTGTCGTCGCAGGTGACCGGGACATCGGTATCATCGATACGCAGGTCCATGCCCCTGCCTGATACATGATGATCCACGAATGTATGACAGTCCTGACATTCCATGCCAGTGCTCATGTGAACATCGAGGTCTCGTGGAACCTCTGCTGCACCCATCGCATGTTCGAGATCGCCCCGCTTGTTGTTGTCTCCACCACTCGCCAGTGCATGGCAGCGCAGACACATCTCACGCGTCGGCGGTCCGACATTCCGGGCTGCTACCGTCGCATCAATCGATGGATCAGGACCGCCTGCGGTCTTCTTGTAATTCGGTGCGTGACAGATCAGACAGTCGATCTTCTCAACCGAAAAATCGTTTTCGGCTAAGCCGTAGCCAGCGTGACACTTACCACATAAGGCTTCGTTAGATTTCACGGAGATGCAGAAATCGTTTATACCAACGAGTTTGCCTGTCGCCTCACCTTCCTTTCCGACAACGTGTGTCGCCTCGCCCATCCACGTGTTATGGACCGACGTTACGAAGTCCTCGCCTTCCTGCTGGTGGCACATCAAACAGGTTTCAGCACCCTTGTATTCCTGAATGTTGGCGTGTATCCCTTCGGATGCAGCCGATACCGCCGACGCGATCAACAGACAGAAAAGTAGAGCGACAATTATCAATGACACTGCTTTGGTATTGTGTAGTGGGGTTTTTGTAGTTCGATTCTTTATAGTGTATTCCTCCTCCGGTATATTAACATAGATTTTACGATTTCAACTGATTCATCTACGTTATACGTAACAATATTGCGACAACCTACTTTAACGTTTCGACGCCTTCATAGACTATGAATTGAAATATAGAATCGCTCCCATTCTGCAGACGGTGCGGAACTCGTGCAAATCTCTCGATGAGTCTATCTGTCATGATCCCCCACTTGCCGTCGATCTCACCGA
Source organism: Methanosarcinales archaeon (assembly GCA_030606635.1). GTDB lineage: Archaea > Halobacteriota > Methanosarcinia > Methanosarcinales > Methanogasteraceae > Methanogaster_A. The sequence continues at coordinate 6,277 of JAUWGA010000058.1, read as the reverse complement.
TACCGCGCCCTTCGAATATGTATAGAAAGACGCCAATCGAGGTTGCGTGAAGTTTCAACAACTCACCAGGATGCGACGTGATGTGCACTATCTGCATATTTACCACCTACTAAAATAAAAAAGAGTGGATGGGTAGAGCCATCCAGCCATACCTCCACCTCAATCGATTCAGTTCCGCTTCCGCAGCAGATACGCTACAGCCAGTAGACCCAACAGCGCCGTAATAATCCCGAAACCTGGCGTACATTCTTCGTCAGGGCATACACAGGTCTCTGTGTCGCCATTCGTACGGAAATTGGCAAGATTCAGATTTTCGCCCGGCTTTGTTGCACTGATCCAGTTTCCTGATGCGTCCTTCTCGACATCGTATCCGAGCGCCTCAAAGTCGACCGCATGGTCTTTGTGACAGTCCGTGCAAGTCAACGCTTCATCCTTTGGCGAGACCCCATGGAAGAGCCCCATATATCGCTTGGCATCCACGTACTGGACCGGATCGAATATCCTGCCTGTTGCGTCAAAGATTGCCTGAGTCATGTTATCGGTCGTCTTAACGGTCATGACCTTAAACGGCAGCATATGTGTGCCGTTCCATGGCTGCCTGCCAAGATGCAGTCTTGCTGCATATATCTTTGACGCGGAATTATTAATGCTCCCGACTGGCTTTGCCATTACCACGACCCCACCATCGTCAAGAATGACAGGGTCAGCGAGATCCAGGATCTCAGACCACCTGTTCCACCAGACATGTATCGGTGCAGGGTTGCTCTCACGCACGATCATCTCGTGGTACATAACTTCTGCACCCAGATGTTCGAGATGCCGGGTCTCCCAGTTACGGGATATCTCAACGGTCTGCTCCTTGCCGTAAGATGTGACATGGCAGGCTGTGCAGTAGATCCGGTCTGTGTGCTGGTTGTACATCGACCCCTCCGGCTGATGTGGTTCACTGCCGTGACATCTCCTGTCGTCACAGGTGACCAGGAAATCGGTGTCATCGACACGCAGGTCCATGCCTCTGCCTGACACATGATGATCTATAAACGTGTGACAGTCCTGGCAGGTCATGTTAGCACTCATGTGGACATCGAGATCTCGTGAGACATCGGCTGCACCCATCGCAAGTTCTAGATCGCCCCGTTTGTTGTTGTCACCGCCGCCGGCTGTTGCATGGCAGCGCAGGCACATCGCACGCGTGGGTATCATGACGTTTCGAGCTGCTGCGGTCGCATCGATCGAGGGGTCAGGACCGGTCATGGTCTTCTTGTAGTTCGGCGCATGACAGATCAGGCAGTCGATCTTCTCGATCGGACAGACCATCTTCTTAGCCGCACAATCGCATTCGCATTTGCAGCAGGTACCAGATCCTGCGTGGCACTTGCCGCACATAGCTTCATTCGATTGGGTGCCCACGCAGAAATCATTCACGCCCAAGACTTTACCGGTCATCTCGCCTTCCTTCCCAACGACGTGTGTCGCCTCGCCCCTCCACGTATTATGGATGGACGTTACGAAGCCCTCGCCTTCCGTCTGGTGGCACGCAAGACAGGTCTCAGCACCTGTGTATTCATCGATTCCGGCGTGTGTCCCTTCAGACGCAGCCGATGCGGTTGACGCAATCAGTAGACAGAAAAGTAGAAGAACATAGAACCTCGCCGCTGCGATACGGCGCAGGGGCGAGGTCGTATTTTGTGTATTCATTGTCAATTCCTCTTTCTTGTATATCCATAGACGTTACGATTTTAGTAATCATGCCTACGATATACACAATGCTGTTGCGATAAACTACTTTAATCTTTGGTGACATTCGCGGTCACAGCACCCGCGTAGTCTCCTTCGGTCTTGGCGTCTTCACAACAAGGAAACGAAACACCGACTCGCTTTCATTAAGCAGACGGTGCGGGACTCGTGCAGGGCTCTCGATGAGATGATCTGCCACGACCTCCTCTCGCTCGTCGCCGATCTCAACGACCCCGCGCCCTTCGAGCACATAAAAAAAGACATCAACCGGGGTTGCATGGAGTTTCAGCGCCTCCCCCGGCTGCAATGTGATGTGCACCGCCTGGGCATGCTCGGTGTCATGAATCATCGACGCATGGACTCCATGCGGGTTTGGGGATACGGGAGCCGATCTTGCGTCAACGATCTTCATCAGAGCACTCCCTTTTTGAACTCCTCCAACCCGATCCGGTCGATGAAGTCGCCAATCCGCTCCTTCGGCTTTGCATTCGCGGTGTAGTAGTCAAAGACGCTCTGCGCAACCTTCTTCGCATCATCAATCGACTCGGCATAGGTCAATTCCTGTGCAATTCTCGGCTTCTTGCCTGCCTCGCCTCCAACGACTACCTTAAAGCCGTTCTTGAAGCCGAAGAAACCGAGGTCCTTCACCCAGGACTCGCTGCAGCAGTTCGGACATCCTGATACGCCGATCTTGAACTTCGCGGGGAGACTCATGCCGTGATACGCATCGTGCAGAGCCATCCCGAGCCCGAGACTGTCTGATATGCCTTTCTTGCAGAATGTCGTTCCCGGGCAGATCTTGACGCTCCGCACACAGAGCCCGATTGCAGCGCCGGGACTCATCCCAAGGTCATTCCATGCGCTATCGATGTCTGCTTCCTTGAGTCCCACAATAACCATCCGCTGTGCGCTTGTTATCTTTATCGCGGCTGCCTCGTACTTCTCTGCGACATCCGCAATATTTCGCAGGGTATCAGGCGATACCACGCCTGCCGGAGTGTCCGGCGCTATCGCATACGTCTCTCTATCTCTCTGCACAACTGCTCCCTTCTCTGGTATGTCGTTCTTCTTTTCATTACCCATCATTATCACCGCTCTGTGTTTCACCATCCATGCGCATCGAATCGCATGAGAATTCCTTTCAGCCCGGCTTTGTGCCGCGCCTCGTCCTTTGATGCTCGCTCGAAGAACCGTGCCGCATCGATGTTACCTTCCGCTTCGGCTACCTTAGCAGCGTCCGCTTTCTCGGTTTCAGCCATAGTCTCGCCTTTGTGCATCATCTCGAGGTTTGCCTTAGTGTCGCCGATCATGCCGAGTATCTCTGCAATCTCCGAGGCGTGCCATGCCTCATCCATCGCGAGCTGCCTGAAGTACATGGCTGCAGTGTGATGTCCTTCGCGCTCTGCCTGCTTTGACATCGCAAGGTAGAGCCCGACCTCTGTTGTCTCTCCCTTGAAATGTGCTTTGAGTTCGCTTTCTGTAGTCATTTATTCGGGGACCTCCTACATTGTTATATGGTTCGCGTAAACTACCAAATAGTTTACAGTTAGAGTGATGTGTATTGCGAGTATATAACATTATGGTACGGAAATCGTCCACAAAACACACGGGAAGTACGAAAATCGATATGGTGATGCGCAATGATCGATTGGCGGTTATAAAGATTATGGAAGTGTTGCAACGATAAGCGTACACCAAAAATTGTGCCGCCATCAGACGCTCTGATTAGTCCACCCTACGCATCACAAGAGAACCATCCCTCATCGGAACCGCCACATACTTTTCCGACTCGCCCACCTCGTACTTGCTGTACCGCATCGATTCGAACCTGCCGGCACCGACAAGTTTTCGGATGAGCGACATATCCGCACCCGTGATCCGGGTCTTCTCCGCAGGCGGACTGGTCGCAATCTTCCTTCGGGAAAGAATCGCGCCACCTTTCATATCGGCTCCGGCATAGCCCATGCCGCCCCCGACCAGCAGCACGCCACCTTTCATGTATGCGCCTGCGAACTCTCCTGCCACCCCGCGGACAACTACGGTTCCGCCGTTTAGATGGGCGCCGGTGTTCATTCCGGCATCTCCTGTGACCGTAACCGCGCCCTGCCGCATGAGTAGCCCGGTCCCGTTGTGGGCATCGCCTTCTACAAGCACCTCGACCGGGCAATCGCACCGTGCACAAAGTGTTCCGCGCAGGATACCGTCGTTTAGCACCAGCCGCAGCGCCTCAGGGTCCAGTGAATTGGACACTGGAACCTCTGGCTGGTGGTTGCAGAGAAGATCAGTTACGGATACGAACTTGCGATATCCTGTCACATCGGAGCGCACCTCGATGATATTGCCAAGCGGCTCCTCGACCCTGCCAGAAACGTAGACTGCTCCTGCGACCATCCCGAGTCCCGCTTCGGCTCCCACGTCCCCGTCTACAAAGATTCGAGATGCAGTCCCGATACCGCCGGTACCGCCCAGATGCCGGATATCCGCACCCATGCCCTGTGCGAGACGTTTCCCCACATCGCCCTTTATGTGAACCTCTGTCCCCCCTTTAAGCGCATCCACCATATCGCGGTAGGTGTACTCTGTGCCGTTCTGGTGGGGGATAAGGGCGCCCGGGTCAAGCTGGCGGTTGTGCCAGCAGAAATTAAACGTGTAATCACAGAGGTTGTCCACCCGGAACCCAAACTCGACCCGGATCACGGATTATCACCCATGTATCAGCAAGGGGAGGCACTGCGTGCAGACCCACCGGCTTTCCCCATTGTGGCGCATTGGCAGCAGGTAACGATCCTCATCTCCTGACCCGCATTTGAAACACTGGATGGATATATCCTTGTGCGGGGCTTGGGCGGCTGCCTTTTCCGCATCGAACTCCACAGTCTGGCGCTCCTCGGTGGATATGGCACCTTCCGGACATATCCCGATACAGAACCCCATGCCGTCACAAAGTTCCTCGGATATGACTTTCGCCTTACCGTCGATGATCCGGATCGCACCCTCTGCACACGGGGAAACGCATTTTCCGCATCCTGTGCACTTTTCCTCATCAATCTTCACTATCATGCGTTTAATCATGGCAATTCCTCGATATCTTCAAATGATTTGTTTTTATATTGAATACATTATAACTATGTTATTGAAACCCTGTAATAATTATCCAATTCTGCAACTGCTTTGCGCCCGAATAACGTTTTCTTGGAATTTCAAAGCATTTCTCGGACACTTTTCTATACAATTCGAACATTTTATACAGTCGAAATTGCTCACTTTTCCGGATTCTTTAAACGATCCCGGATCTATATTAGTAGGGCACACTTTTTCACACAGCCCACATTCAATACAATCATCAGAGACCTGCAAAATATATTTTTCCCGCCCCAATAATCCTTGTAACGTTCCCATTGGACAGAAAGCACACCAGATTCGAGGATTGTAAATTATTCCCAATATTATTGAGATAATACTTGTTGCTATGCACATTATTACAAATACAAAACCTATTTTATCCAATTCTCCATTCGTTTGAATCAGTCGATGGAGCATAAAAGCTATCATTCCACAAAATATTGCACTTCGAAAGACCAAATTTTTAAAAAACGGCGGAATAGGCGCATTCATACTAACAAATTTAAGTATTCGCTCTAAGAAGGATCCGCGAGGGCAAAACCATCCGCACCAATATCGCCCCTTGTATACGGATAATGTTAAAAAAACTATCATCATAGCTAACACGGCATAACCTATATAATGCCACCAAATTCCAACAAAAATAATTATTGGGAGTAACCACCACATTACCATTTGTACATTTTTTCTTTTCATCGTCATGTTCGCTCGGGGATTTGCACATATATTGCGGTTTTCAGATCTTGTGATTTTTGCGTAAACCTTTTAATTGTTTACTGCTACAGTAATATGTGTTGCGAGTATATAATATTATGGTGCGGAAATCGTCCACAAATCGCACGAGAAATACGAAAATTGATATGGTGATACCACAATGATTGACGAAAGAGACCTAAAGATCATAGACATACTTCGTGAGAACGCACGCACACCGCACACCGAGATTGCTGCACGACTCGGTGTTGCCGAATCCACAATACGAAACCGTGTGCGGGCGCTCGAGGAAGAAGGTGTAATACAACAGTACACCGTCATAACAGATCCGGCAAAGCTCGGGTACAACTCAGTCGCCCTCGTCGGAATCGACGTTGAACCAACGCATCTCCTCGATGTTGCATTGCGTTTGAGCGAGTTTTCAGAAGTTAAATTCGTTGCAACCTCGGCAGGAGATCACATGATCATGACCGAAGTGTGGCTTACGGATGGGGGTGCGCTCAGGACATTCATCGCTGAGAAGATCAGGAAACTGGACGGCGTGCAGAACGTGTCGCCGACTGTGATCATGGATAACTGGAAGGTGCGCAGCGGGCATCTGTTGCCGTGAGTAATGGAGGTATCGCGAATGCATAACCAAAGTGCGAGGGCGATATATGAAATCCATATATACCTTCAAATCGTATGAATATGTGAAGTGTTG
>JAUWGA010000037.1 GCA_030606635.1 Methanosarcinales archaeon | reverse complement strand
GTTATCTTCCTGTAGGTGGGAAAGGGTTTTGATGCGAATAGGTGAGATCACGCCGGGGTTGGGATTCGAACCCAAGTGTTCCAAAGGGAACAACAGGTCTCGAGCCTGCCGCGTTAGTCCGCTCTGCCACCCCGGCAACATACAGCATATCGGTGCAGGGTGTTACATTACGCTGACGACTATATTTAATGTATATGGTTCAGGTGGATGAGATGTGGGCATTCGTTTACAAAAATCTCGAAAACCACGGATTCGTTCTCCTGTCTCACTCCACCACCCTCACCGTGATCCGGTTGGTGGTTCCGGGAACGTTGATCGGCACCCCGGTTGTGAGTACCACCCGGTCCCCTGCCTTCACGAAGCCGGCGTCCGGAGCATATGTCCACAGGCAGACGGCATGCCCGATTCCACGTTCGATCATGGTTGCTGCCGGGCAGGGGGCGGGAATGATGCGCGAGCGGCAGGGGGGTGGATTGCATGCCGGTGGGTTTGGGGAGGGATGCGCCCGCCGCCGCTCGGTCAACAAGTCTTATAGGTGAGTGGATTGCTATGTCGGTGCGAGGGGCGGAAGCGGGCTTATCTGTCTGAAGAATTATCCTCTGCTTCCGTGTTCGTTGATTTTTGTTTGGCTTCGATTTTTTCGAGAGCCTGCGCAGCGGTCTCACGCACAATTTCGTCCAGATCCTTCAATACCTCTTCCAGTGCTTCAACTGCTCGTGGATCACCTATAGCTCCAAGAACCAATGCAGCAGACCTACGCACCTCTACATCCACATCTTTTAATGCCCCCATCAGTGCCTCGACTGCTCCTGGATCACGTATCGCTCCAAGAGCTAATACAACAGTCTCACGCACATAGTCATCCTCATCCTCCAACACTTCTATCAGTGCCTCAACTGCCCCTACATCACCTATACGTCCAAGATTCTCTGCAGCACTCACACGCACAAACGCATCCTCATCCTTCAGTGCTTCTTCCAGCGCTTCAATTGCTCTTGGATCGCCTATATCACCAAAAGCCCCTGCAGCACTCACACGCACAGACGCATCCTCATCCATCAACGCTTCTTCCAGTGCCTCAACTGCTCCTGTGCCACCTATCCATCCAAGGGGCCATGCAGCATTCTCCCGCACGGACGCATCCTCATCCTTCAGCGCTTCTTTTAGTGCTTCAACTGCCCCTGTACCACCTATATCTCCAAGAGCCTTTGCAGCACTCATACGCACAGGCACGTCCTCGTCCTTCAACAGTTCTTTCAGTGCCTCAACTGCTCCTGCATCACATATATTTCCAAGAGCCTCTGCAGCTCGCCCACGCACATCTGCCTTCTCATCCTTCAATGCCTCTTCCAGTGCTTCAACTGCTCTTGCATCACCTATCTCTCTAAGAGCCTCTGCAACATTCCTGCGCACATATTCACCCTCGTCCCCCAATGCCCCTATCAGTGCCTCAACTGCTTCTGAATCGCCTATACGTCCAAGAGCCTCTGCAGCTCGCCCACGCACAGGCACATTCTCATCTTTTAATGCCCCTATCAGTATCTCAACTGCCATTGTGCCACCTACTCCCTCAAGGGCCCGTACAACAGTCCCACGCACAGATGCCTTCTCATCCTTCAATGCCTCTTCCAGTGCTTCAACTGCTCTTGCATCACCTATCATCCCAAGATCCTCTGCAGCGATCTCACGCACAAACGCATTCTTATCTTTTAATTTCGATATAACGACGTTTAAAAATTGCTGCTTCTCTGAATCCGGCATTTTATTAATCATATTTGCAGCATGACCCATTTTCACATAATCCCCGCTCAACAACTCATTCAGTACGGATTCATCAAATACCATAACTTCCTGAGACGCTTCGGTTCCTGATAGATAGATATATGGTTCAATATCGATTCCACAGAAGAATGGCTCGTCTCTCAATACGCTACCCAAATCCCCATCTTCATGATATTTCCTCAGGAGTTTAGAGTTTTTCAACTTTCCTTCCAGTTCTTCGTCAGAATATCCTTTTGCAAGTCGTTCTAACTCACAGAGAAGATCTCCGTCCATATACTTCACAAGATCCTTGTAAAACTCTTGAAAAACGTATTCGAAGACGAAGAGTTTCGCAGACCGGTCAGGTTCAATCCCCTCTCCTGTTCTTTCCGCAATCGCCCGTCGTATCCTGAGTACATTCAAGAACATCTTCACCTTTCGAGGGTTGCATCCAGTGTATTTTGCAACGATCTTTACATACCCCTTCTCCCGTTCCCCAATACCCAACTTTTCGATAAAAGCTGCCATATCATCTTCCCTGATTGGTGGAAGGACAAAAGGAATCTGAATTATCTTTTCTATGTAATCTTGTCCGCTGATCGGTATTTTCTGCTCCTTGCTTTTGTATCTGACCTCGATCCCTTTCTCAATCACCTCTTTCTCCACGCCAATCACGAATATACATTTTGGAACGTCTAAAAAGAGTTTTATCACCTCAAGAATCTCGATCGTCTTCTCTGGCAGGCATCTATCCAGATCATCGATGAACACAACTAACCTCCCCCTATCTTCTAAACACTCATCTATCACTGCTTCAAAATCATGTCTGAGAGTGCTTTTTATCCCAATGCTGTTCTCAAAAATCTCTCTTGCTTCTTCGAGGGTTATCATTGTGATTTTTCTTAAGAGGGCGTCAGTTCCCAATTTCACAACGTTTCCAAGGAGCGTCTTGCCTTTTTCTTTTAACCCCTCTTCTTCTTGGAACTCAATCAATATCTGCTGCAACAACGCAAGTCCGATCGACTCGTCCCTCCCATAAGCCCAGGCGTTGAACCAGACCGTCTTAACACCCTCGTCATCCTCAAACTTTTTCTCAACCATCCTCATCAAGCTTGTTTTCCCACTTCCCCATCTTCCGTGAATGCCGATGGTCAGAGGGCTCTTGGCATCAAAATTCCCGACCATCCCCAAAAGAATATCTGCATAATCATCAAATCCCAACCCATCTTCTGTTGTCGGTGAATCCCCGAATATCTCCAGTCTGGGCGCCTTCTCAGCCATACAGAATGATAAGTACTATTCGTATTTATCTATGGCGCTTAGTCGGTACAAAAATCTCAAAAACAGGGGATTCGTTCTGCATCCTCACTCCACCACCCTCACCGTGATCAGGTTGGTGGTTCCGGCAACGAAGATCGGCACTCCGGTCGTGAGCACCACCCGGTCCCCTGCCTTCACGAAGCCGGCGTCCATAGCGGATCGCACCGATACATCCATCGCCTCGTCGGTCGTCTCCACCGCAGGGATTCTCAGCGTGGTAACGCCCCATATAAGCGCAAGTCTGCGGAATGTCGCCTCGTCCGGTGTTATCGCGATGATCGGAGTTTCCGGGCGGTACATCGAGACGACGGTTGCCGTGCTTCCTGAGTATGTGGTGGTGATGATCGCTGCGGCATTCAGATCGCGTGCAAGCTGACAGACGGCGCGCCCGATGCTGCGTTTTATCGAGAGTCCGGTCGCACCGGCGTCTGCTTCCGTGCGCACCCGCAAGCTAGCAGACTCGGTCGTTCTTGCGATCCGGTCCATCATGACAAGGCTCTCGATCGGATAGTCCCCGATCGTGGTCTCCCCCGAGAGCATGATCGCATCAGTTCCGTCCAGTATGGCGTTTGCGACGTCTGTCGCCTCGGCGCGGGTCGGGATCGCATCATGGATCATCGATTCGAGCATCTGGGTGGCTGTGATGACAGGCTTGCCTGCTGCATTTGCCTCCTTGATGAGCCTCTTCTGCGTAATCGGAACCTCTTCGATCGGAATCTCGACTCCGAGATCTCCTCTCGCAACCATAATCCCATCCGCCACATTCAGTATCTCTGAAAAATTGTCAAGCCCCTTTTTCGTCTCAATTTTGGCGATGACCGGGATATCTCCCCCCTGCTCATGGATCATCTGCTTGACACCGGAGATATCGGACGCTCTTCGCACGAATGAAACCGCGATGTAATCGACATCGTGTTTTATTCCAAATGAGAGATCCCGTTTGTCCTTTTCAGTGACGCTCGGTACTGAAAAATGTGCATCCGGGACGCTTACTCCCCTCTTATCGGTTAGAACGCCTCCGACAACGACCTTCGCCTCGACACACTCTCCATCGGTTTCCACGACCACCATCCTGATCCTGCCGTCATCAATCATGATCGTCTGACCTTCTGACACCTCTTTAGCAAAGAGCGGATACCTCACGCCGATATGACACCCATCCCCGATTATATCGCTGGAGTGGATGGTCAGATCATCTCCAGCGCGTAGAACGACGCTTCCGCCCTGCACCCGGGAGGTCCTGATCTTCGGACCCTGGATATCCGCCATGATGGCGATGGCACGGTTCTGCTCCTGCGAAATAGCCCGTACCATGCGTATCTGTCTCGCGTGCCACTCATGCGTGCCATGCGACATGTTGAGCCGGCAGACGTCCATACCGCGTCCGATCAGCTGGCGCAGGGATTCCTCGGATTCAGTGGCTGGTCCGGTGGTGCAGACGATCTTTGTTCTTCTCAGGGTCATGGTTCTGTGCAAGTGTAATAGTCCCGGGTTCCAGTCGGTCAGGAATTTACGTATCATCCCCCAACCCAAGTCCGGTTTACTCTTTTGAGGGGCGGCATATAAGGGTTTTGAGACTGCGGGTTTTGCATAATCCGGGCAATGTCTAAAAATCCGAGTGTTTTCCGCCGATTTACTCGATTCGTTGCATCCGCTAAATTCGCGGCATTCGTGATGAACCCAACCATATATGATCCTCGGGGTCAGTTAATACCCCGGGCAACTTGACACCCCGCGGCACCAAATACTTTATTTACACATAGCCGCCCAAAGGAACCATAATGACAGACATCGAAGAAACGCCAGAAGAAACGGCAGAGATAAAACATCTTGTACGTATCGCAAACGCCGATCTGGATGGACACCAGTCGGTTCAGTACGCGCTCACAGGATTAAAGGGCGTTGGTAGGCGGACATCAAGGATTCTCGCAGACGGCGCCGGGATAGATCCGACATCGATCATAGGGTCACTGGATGATGCTGAAATCGAAAAACTCAAGCAGGTAATCGCGAATTTTGAAAGTGCGGTTCCGACATGGATGCTGAATCGAAGGCGGGACTTCCTGACCGGCGAAGATAAACATATCATCGGTGTGGATCTTGTGTTATCTGTGAACGAGGATATCAACACCATGAAGAAGACCCGCAGTTACAGTGGAATCCGGCATGAGCGGGGCTTAAGGGTTCGCGGACAGCGGACACGGTCGACAGGGAGAAGCGGTGCCACGGTTGGCGTCAGCAGGAAACGCATAGTGAAGTAGGTGAATTCATGGGACATCCACGCAAATATCATAAAACATATAGCACGCCAAGACATCCGTGGCGGGCAGAGAAACTCGCATTCGAGAGTGAACTGGTCAAGACTTACGGGCTTCGGAACAAGCGGGAGGTCTGGACTGCTGAGAACATTCTTCGTAAGTACAGGCGCGCTGCACGCAGATTGCTCGCCGAATCCGCAGCAAAGGGAGAACTTGCCGGACATACGAAAGATGAGGCGGACCAGATCATCGCGCGGTTGCAGCGTTACGGGGTCCTGAAGAGTGATACGGATCTGGACGCTATCTTGAGTCTTGAGATCGGGGATATCCTCGAACGGCGTCTCCAGACACAGGTATACCGGCAGGGACTTGTGCACAGTATGCGCCAGGCGCGCCAGTTCATCACGCACGGACACGTTGCAATATCCGGACGCAGAACGTCGGTACCGAGTTACATTGTATCAAAGGAAGAAGAGATGCTGATCGACTATTACAAGAACTCTCCGCTTGCGCATGAAATGCACTCCGAGCGCCCGACCAGAGTTCAGGAAGGAGATAGCATACTGGACAAGGAGGCATGAAGATGGTAGAGCAGAAATGGGCTGTTGCGAACATACATTCATCGTTTAACAATACACTGATCACGGTCACCGACATGACCGGGGCTGAGACTATCGCAAAGTCATCAGGCGGCATGGTCACCAAGGTGGCGCGGGACGAGGGATCCCCGTACATCGCAATGCAGATCGTCGGTCAGATAGTGGATCAATTGAAGGATAAAGGATTTACAGGCGTGCACATCAAGATCAGGGCGCCGGGCGGCAACAAGCAGCGAAGTCCTGGACCGGGCGCGCAGGCGGCTGTACGTGCTTTCGCGAGAGCCGGGATACGCATCGGAAAGATCGAGGATGTGACACCGCTGGCGCACGACGGCACCATGGCAAAGGGCGGACGGCGTGGCAGACGAATCTAATATCTAGCAGGGCTTGTCAGATCGGCAGCACTGTTTCGCGACCCACGATTCGAGTGCGCGGTTGAACTCATCGGCATTCACGTAAATTTTGCCGCAAACCGGGCACTGCGATCCACTCACATCTCTACCGTATCGGTTGAGAGTCGTTGGCACAGTCAGCGCGCCGCATTCACATCGCAGGGTCGGTGGTTCAGGCATGATGATGACATGATGCGGGATACGGGATTAAACTTGCTGTTCACGCTCCATATCCTGCCGTCCCTGATCCGGAGACTATTTTAGATCCGGGCGCAGGAGAAGATAAGACGTTTAACGATAGACGAACCACTATTATGTCCCACTTCGAGATCACACACAAGGACTCAGCAGGCAGGATCGGGAGATTGTATACCAAGCACGGGAGAATCGAGACCCCGACAGTCATGCCTGTGGTAAACCCGAACATACGGATGATACCCGCGTCCGAACTCACGAAATTCGGGGCAGAGGTCGTGATCACAAATGCATACATCATCTACCAGAACCCCGAACTGAAAGAACATGCACTGGACTGGGGCGTGCACTCCCTGCTCGATTTCGATGGCGCGATCATGACCGATTCGGGATCGTACCAGCTATCAGTATACCACGACATCGATGTTTCATCAGAGGAGATCGTCCGCTTCCAGCAGATGATCGGCTCTGACATCGGTGTACCGCTCGACATCCCGACGCCGCCTGATGTGCCGCGTGAACGCGCCGGGTCAGAGATGAAGACGACGATTGAGAGGTGCGAGGCGGCACACCGGCTTATGGGCTCAGACGGGCTGGCTGGCTCGATGCTCCTTGCAGGCACCGTGCAGGGATCGACCCACCCGGACTTGCGGTACGAATGCGCACGCTCGCTCTCCAAAATCGGCTTCGACGTCTACCCGATAGGTGCGGTTGTGCCGCTGCTTGTGAACTACCGGTTCGCTGATGTGGTGGATGTGATCGTGGCGTCGAAGAAAGGACTCTCTCCGGCTGCGCCTGTCCATCTCTTTGGCGCAGGACATCCTGCGATGTTTGCGCTTGCGGTCGCGCTTGGCTGCGATCTCTTCGATTCGGCAGCGTATGCGCTCTATGCGAGGGACGGGCGGTATCTCACCGCTGACGGGACGTATCATCTGGCTGATCTTAAGTATCTCCCATGTTCCTGCCCTGTATGCACATCGCATACCGCAGATGAGTTGAGGGACGAATTTGCAAGCGGAAACCACATTTCTCTTGCAGAGCACAACCTGTATGCGACGTTTGAGGAGATCCGTCTCATAAAGCAGTGCATCATCGAGGGCAACCTCTGGGAGCTCGTCGAGCGCAGGTGCAGCGCGCATCCGAGACTGCTCGACGGGCTCAAGTGTGCCATCCGTCATACAGACTGGATCGAGAGGTTCGATCCGATCCAGAAGTCGACGTTCTTCTACTGCGGGAGCGAATCCGCATACCGGGCAGAGGTGCGCAGGTTTGGTGAGCGGCTCGACCGGTTCGATCTGGATGGAAACGTGCTCATTCGCACACGGAAAGTTAGGGGGGAGGCGGACCGGTTCGATCATGTGCTCAATCTGAAAGCGCCGTTTGGTGCGTATCCTGTGGAACTTGGCGAGACGTATCCGTTCAATGCAGAGGTGCTTGAGTCGTCAGAACCGGATTACGAGGCGGCTTCGGTTGCGCTCGGAAACGTGCTTCGCCTGATCCGACAGAATCCCGACGCAAGGTTTACGGTCGTCTGCGAATGGAAGCATCCACTCATTGCAGAGATTGGGGATTGTCCGAACGTCGGGGAGATTTTATCCAGCAATAAATGATTGCGGGGCATGGGGCGTCACTTAAAATAAGCCCCGCCACCCCGGGTAACTTCACAATCATAGCCCCCGATTTGCCCCAATATTTATGATCGATGAGAAGTTTTATACATAGGTAAGTGTGGGGTTGATGTGTATGAATGAAACCGAGTGCACAAATCCCAGAGGATTATCCTGTAATGCGCTGGTTGCAGCCGTGGCGAAGGTATCGTATCAGCGATTCCGAGACGCGCGCGTGCTCTTTGACCCGATCATCAGAGAGGCGACCCTGATCCGGATGCAGGAGTTGGGCATGGATATGTCGCGCAGGTTTGACCGTCCAGAGGATGCGATCCACTATTTCACAGAGTTCACCCCGGATGTGCACGACTTTTGCATAACCACGGCACCGGGTGGTGCTGTCCGGCTTGAGATCGGCAGCACCTGTCCATTTCGGGATGCGTGCCAGATCGTGGATAAGAAAATCGGGATGGTCAAGGGATGTGCCGAGGCGATCGTACTGCTACAGGTGATCGAATGCGTATGCTCGCAGAGCGAGTCCCTCACTTATGACTTCCGGCATGCACAGCGACCTGGCCAGGCATGTACAATCCATATAGGCACGGTCGAGCAGATCGTACTAAATCAGGAAAGCCAGGGACTTTATGCCGACTGATATCTTCCATACTTTCTTCGCTTCCGAATAACAACTGGGAGAGCGATGGTTTGTTCATATACGTGATCGTGGGATCTCCTGTGATATTTCCGAGTTCTGCTGCTATATCGATGGCATCATACATATTGCCAGTCTCATCCACCAGACCGAGATCCATAGCCGCCGCACCGGTATATATCCGTCCATCTGACAGGTTCAGCACCTCTTCCCTGGTCATGTTCCTGCCGGCAGCGACATCGTCCACAAACATTGAGAAGACCTCCATCACGACTTCATCGGCATACGTCTGCTCGTCCGCAGTCAGGTTTCTCCAGTCAGCGCCCATATCCTTAAATTCCCCGGATTTTGCAACCCAGTGCTCAATCCCTTCCTCGTCGTAGTATCCGCTCTTGTTCTCAAAGACCCATATCACGCCGATGCTGCCTGTGATGGTGCCTGGATTCGCAACGATCCGGTCGGAAGACGCTGAGATGTGGTATGCAGCGCTTGCAGCTACATCGCCCATCGAGATCACCACCGGCTTCTTCTCTTTCGCCTTCTCAATCTCCCTTTTGATCTCCTGCGATGCTGCTACCGAGCCGCCTGGGCTATTTACCCGCAGAACGATTGCTTTTACATTATTGTCGTCTGCTGCAAGTCTCAAGTACTTGCAGACGCTTTCTGATGTTGAAACCCCGAATCCATCAGGTATTCCGCCTGTAATCATAATTCCTTGTACATAGATCACTGCAACCTGATCTTTGTCGGTATAGACGCCGTGCAGATCAACGCCACCAAAGATCACTGCAAGACTCACTCCAATGATCAGTATCAGCGAGAGCACGATCGCAATGTAGACGAAGAATCCTCTTGATGAACCTCCTTTCGGCGGCGGAGTGGGCGATACCGGCGGGACATGTGTCTGCGGAGGCGGTGAGTGTGGCGGGGGCGTTTGGGGCGTTGATAGCGGCGCGGGGATGGGTTGGGGTGACGTATTGGTGCCGAGGTATCCATCATCGATCCGACTCTCCCGATCCGCCCTATCCTCGATCGACGCCTCAATCTGCACGTTTTTATCATCCATGTCAGATCTCTCCGTTTTCGCGCTATCTGCGTGCTCCTGCTCTGTCATCGTTACTCTATGGGTTGTGCGGTATTAAAAGCGTTCTGAAAAGTAGGCAGTGCCCTACTCCGGAATAGTTAATGAAAATAAAAGAACCTGTACCCTACTATACACCAAGATCAGGATAGTACCGAAAAGTGCGGTCGTACCATCCACTTCCGCATCCGACATACCACCTTAATATATCCTCGTACAATCTATAAGTTATAGCCACACAAGCCCCGTAGGGTAGCGGTCAAGCCTGCAGGTCCTTGGAACCTGCGACGGCGGTTCAAATCCGCCCGGGGCTATCCAAGCGATATGATTATATGATTGTACTGTATAATATCGCGGAGTGACTGATATGCTATCTGTGAACGAGACTGCACTGGACATCGTGGAAGAGATGATCGACTTAAGCGAGGAGTTCAAGATCAAAGCGCACACGCTTGACAATGGCGCTACGGTCATCGATTGTGGTGTTGAGGTGGCAGGGAGCTATGAAGCCGGGCTTGCATTTACTGATGTATGTATGGGCGGGCTTGGGACGGCAACACTCTGCATGCGAAGCGTCGGTAACGTTCCGCTTGCATTCGTTGGTGTCGTTACTGATCATCCCTGCATCGCATCTCTTGGCTCACAGACTGCAGGCTGGCAGATCTGTGTCGGGACGTATGTTGCGATGGGCTCAGGACCTGCGCGCGCACTTTCGCAGAAGCCGGCAGCACTCTTTGAGAGGATCGCATATCATGACGATGCCGACTGCGCGGTCATCGTGCTCGAATCGAACAAACTGCCAGACGATGAGGTTATGCAGTTCATCGCTGATAGCTGCGGGGTCGCTACCACGGATGTCTTTGCACTGGTTGCGCCGACCGCGTGCATCGTTGGGTCGGTGCAGGTATCAGGGCGCGTGATCGAGACTGCGATCCGCAGGCTGGATGATCTCGGATTTGATACGAGAAAGATAGAGCGTGCAGTAGGAACCGCGCCGATCGCTCCGGTGATGCTTGACGAGATGCGTGCGATAGGCGCGACAAACGACAGCATCATCTACTATGGATCGGTGGTGCTTGCCACCAGGGGATTTGAGGAGGAGATCTTCAAACAGGTGCCTGCCAGGACCTCGCAGGACTATGGCAAGCCGTTTTACAAGACATTTGAGTGCGCAGGATACGACTTTTCCAGGATCGAGATGGACATATTTGCGCCAGCCGAGATCACGGTCAACGATCTCGATACCGGAAAGACATACCACACAGGGTATCCGAGCGAGGAAGTGATCCTCGAATCATACGAAATTAGCGGAATTTAATTAAAGAGGAGTTATCTTGTTTCCAACAAAGAAAGTTCAGAGCATGATCGGATCCAGAGTACAGGTTGAGATGAAAGGCGATGTGCACCTTCTCGAGGGCGAACTCGAGAGCGTGGACGACTATCTGAATCTGCATCTGCTGGATACCGTGGAGATTGCTGACGGGGAGCGGCTCCGTTCCCTCGGATCGGTCGTCCTTCGGGGCAATAATATCATTCTAATCGTCCCGGTCGAATAAAAACGGAGATGGCGTTTGATGGAAGAGATCGAAGAGCGCGCACTTGGATTGATACGTCGCGGCAAAGACGGAATATTGCAGAACCAGCTGCGGCTGGAACTCGGGGTCGACGGCAGGAGATGTGCGCGCATCGTCCGCACACTGCTGGATGCAAAATTTGTTGGGCGCGAACTGGTGACGACAGGCAGCGTCCGGACATACCTGCTAAGGTTCACAGGCGGAGTAAGGAAATATGAACTGCTGATAGCGGGAGGGAAGTTTGATCCGTGTGTCGGATGCATCGATGAATGCGATCCTGCCCGATGCGCCCGGCTGAACAAGTGGGTTAGGGCACTGGGCGTGAGTTTATGAGCGAGATCCCGACCCAGATATACAGCATCGTAGCAGTAGTAGCGCTGTTATTTGGGTTCTGGGCTGTTATGCTGATGGACTGCTTGAAGCGTCATGAATCCGAATTTCACACCGAGATGCCGAATCCAAAGCGCATGTGGACGATACTGCTCATCGTCGGGATTCCATGGTGCGCTATCATATA
>JAUWGA010000141.1 GCA_030606635.1 Methanosarcinales archaeon | reverse complement strand
CGAACACTTCTAAGTAGTAAAGATGAGCGGGAAAGATGTTTAGATTTATTTGGACGTCCAGATAGTGATTTTTTGGAGATGCTTACCAACAATAAAATATTCGAAGTTCTCCGAAAAGTTGCCGGATATCGTAATCAATGGAAAGGACATCCGGGGATCGTCAGTTCTGAGGAATTAGACAGACAATTAAAAATACTGGAATCAAGTCTTTCTGATGTTCGTCATGAAATATACGATCGATACTCCACAGTATTATTGCTTTCACCGGAAAGCAGTGAATGCAGTAAAGGAATCCATGATTATCAGGTGAAGGCTTTGATGGGAACAAGAACTTCTTTTGAAAAGAAATCTGTAAAAACATCGACTTCAATGGATAAGCAGGAGCTTTACTTAATACATGATAATCAACTCAAACCTATTAAGCTACTGCCATTTATCCGTCTTATGAAAAGTCCCAAGACAGAACAAAACGCTTGCTACTTTTACAATAGGCTCAACAAAGAAGGTGTTCGGTGGATATCCTATCATTTTGAAGACGAAGCTGAGATTGTTTGCCCAGATGATGAAATCACGCCCACCCTTTTGTTGTTACGTCCTGCGGAAAACTTTGACATAACCACTTGATCCCCCACATGAAAAACACCCCCCTCTGGCAGCCGAATTACACGATCACCCCCGCCACAGCAAGCGGGCTGATGGAGATTGAGGCAGCCCGGGCGGTCGTTGCGCAGGTTCCTCTGCCAGTAGCGGTTCAGGCGGAGCTTCGCCGCCGTGCCCGCGTGCGTTCCACGCATTACTCCACCCGGATCGAGGGCAACCGGCTGACACTACAGGAGGCTCAAGAAGTGATCGATGAGCGGCGCACCACGTTCCGCGGGCGGGAGCGGGATGTGGCAGAGGTTCGCAACTACTGGAATGCGCTTCTTCGCGTGGAAGAGTGGGCGGCAGATAAGACGCCGATGACTGAAAAACTAATCCAGCGCCTGCACGCTCTGGTGGAGCACGGCGTGCGTGCCAGACCAACTCCCTATCGCGACGGTCAGAACGTGATCCGGGATTCCGCTTCCGGCGCAATCGTCTACATGCCACCTGTTGCAAAGGATGTGCCGCAGCTCATGGCTGCCATGGTGAACTGGGCTAATGGGGCGGAGGAAGAAGGGCTGCCAGCCCCACTCATCGCAGCCCTCGTGCATTACCAGTTCGTTACTATTCACCCATACTACGACGGAAATGGCAGAACGGCGCGGCTGCTGGCAACGTTCATACTTCATAGGGGCGGTTATGGCTTAAACGGGCTCTTTTCGCTGGAGGAGTACCACGCCCGCGATCTGGAGGGGTATTATCGCGCTCTTGCGGTTCATCCGCACCACAACTATTACTTCGGGCGTAGAGCCGCGGATATCTCGTCGTGGGTTAAGTATTTCATTCAGACGCTTGCCACAGTCTTTGCTTCCGCCAGAGAAGAGGTGCTGCGCTCCAGAGGGGGCATAGCGACCGCACTTGCGGAACCGGATGCCCTGCGCCGCCTTGACCCGCGGGCGCGGACAGTGCTTGCGCTCTTTCTCCGGACTGACCGCATCACCACTGCTGATGTGGCAGGAGCTCTCGGGCTCTCTGACCGCATGGCGCGGGTGTTGCTCGGGAGATGGGTTGAGGATGGCTGGCTTGAGGTGGCAGACCCGTCCCGCCGGGCACGGGCTTATCTTTTATCGGCAAGTTATCGGCAATTCATCGGAAGTTTATCGGCAATGGGCGGCGGGTGACTGCGACCTCATCGAAGGCAGATCGCAGCCCCGCAAACCCAGTAATATACCGCAACCACCACAACCATCACCGCAATCAGAAGAAACGAGGCGAGCATAACGATCCGGTTCGCCTGAGGGATGTGGTGCGGTGATGGATCCGGATATTCGCGCCCGAGCACGTAACTCCCGGGTTTCTCAAGCCTGCAACCAAGAGCGCCTGCAACCATCGCCATCGGAAAACCTGAATTAGGGGATGCTGGAAGCGCATGATCGCGTAAGCAGGTTTTAAGCGCGGATACCGGACTGAACCGGATGGATGCAAAGAAGAGCGGGATGACTGATAATCGTGCAGGAATCCAGTTGGCGATGTCGTCTAACTTTGCAGATGCAAAACCGATCGCACAGAACCGCTCGTTTCTGTATCCGACCATTGAGTCGAGTGTGTTCACTGCTTTGTACACAAGAGCGCCCGGAAGCCCAAAGACTGCAAAATAGAGTACCGGCGAGAGGATGCTGTCCACATAATTCTCAGCGGTCGATTCGATAGCTGCTGATGCGATTTTTGGCTCGTCAAGCCCCCCGGCATCCCTGCTTACGAGCGCGATCAAGTCTTTTCTTGCGCTCTCGATATCGTTTTCGGAAAGATCCTTGTAGATCCGGTTTGAAGAACTGACGAGCGACCGTATCGAGAACGTCGATTTCAAGAAATACGCCATCAAGACGATGCCGATGAGGCTGTGCTGCTCTGCCAGAAGAGTTAACAGAACGCCTGTAAGGCAAGCGCACGATACGCATATCAGCAACAGCACAAGTCCGCAGATTCTGTGATACCTCTTATCGGTCCGCTCGCACCACCCCGATATCCGGTGTATCAGCGTGCCGAGCCAGACCACCGGATGGGCGGCATTTGGCATCTCACCTGCTACCAGATCGATCGCGACAGCGAGAACCAGTACCAGTACCGGCACAGGCACCTGAATACCCAGAACATCCATAAATATATTCCACCGTGCCGACATATTAATGTGCCCGCGGATTCGATAAAGTGAATATGAACTTTGTGCATGCGAGTGATTTCCATCTCGGATATGTGCAGTACGGTCTTTCCGAGCGGTTCAAGGACTTTGCACGCGCTTTCGACCGGGTTGTCGATTATACGATCCAATCAGATGCAGAATTTCTACTCATTGCCGGAGATCTCTTCCACAAAAGGAATATCAATGCTCCAACATACATGCAGGCGTTTAAAATCCTTACGAAGCTGAAAGATGTTGGTATTCCGGTGTATGCGATCGAGGGAAACCACGATCTTGCATATCACCGGGATGTGAACAGCTGGATGCAGATCCTTGATGCACAAGGGATGCTGCGTTTGATACGGATCAAGCCGATGGGGCAAATGGGGCAGATAGGGCAGCATGAGATCAAACTGATGGGGGATTTTGTCGATATAAACGGTGTACGCATCTTTGGCGTCAAATACCTTGGATCGCAGACCCGAAATCTGATACCTGAGATTGCAGAGGAGATTAAAGCGATCAATGACCGATGCAAAATGCCCGATTACACGATTCTTATGATGCATTTTGGAATGGAAGGGGTGATCAGTGCGTCAAGTATCGGGGAGTTATCCTACAATTCCCTCACCCCCCTGCGTGATGCGGTCGATTATCTTGCGCTCGGGCATTATCATATACAATACGATCGCGACGGATGGATATTCAACGGTGGAAGTTGTGAAACGGTATCGATGTCCGAATACAGGAAGCCGAAAGGGTTTTACCATGTTGTGGATGGTAAGCCATCGTTTCAGAAGGCAGCGCCCCGCCACATCGAGCGGTTCGGGATCGATACCAGCGGGATACGGTCGCTTCATGACCTGTACAGCACAGTCAGATCAGTTCTCGGCGGGGTGGCTCACAGGGACTGGGATATGAAGCCGCTTGTCGATATCTCGCTGCACGGCGATCTCAGGTTCCCGAGAACAGACATATCCGTCGAAAAGATAAAAGAGATCGTTTCCGAGCACCTCGATCCATTATGGGTCAATGTAAAGATCATCGATACGAAAGATCCGGCAGGCATCGTTGATGACCGCGATATCTCCCGATCAGAGATTGAACGATCCGTTATCGAGGAAATGGTCAAGAATACAAAGTATCGCAGGCATCTCACTGATGTCACAGATGTGGTGATCGAGGCAAAACAACTCGCGGTCAGCAAGACTGATCCGCAGATCATCCTCGAACACCTGCAAAATTCATATAGCGTGGTTAAAAGCGAAAATAAGGAACAGACCGATCTGCCGTTTGGTAAGGGGGGCAGGGGCGGTAGTGGCGGCGAAGATGGAGGTGGTGGGACATATGTGGATTAATTCTGTTGAACTTAAGAATATCAAGTCATACCGTGATGAGGATGTCCCATTCAGATACGGAGTCAACGGAATCAGCGGCGAAAACGGCGCTGGCAAGACGACGATCCTCGAAAGCATCGGATTTGCGCTCTTCGACCATCTCCCGTACAGCCAGAAGGATTTTTTACGGAGGGGGGAAAAGGCAGGAGAGGTAAGGGTTCATGTCGTTGCGCCAGATGAACTGGAATACGTGATCGCAAGGTCGGTTAAGGGTGATTACAGGGTAGAATCCCAGGTCAGGCAGCTTGCAGTCGGAAAGGTGGATGTGCAGGACTGGATCGTGGAAAATCTATTTGGTGGCGCCATAACTTCGGATGATCTCTCTTCCATATTCGAAAATGCAGTCGGAGTCCCGCAGGGGACGTTCACCTCGTCGTTCCTCACACCTCCGGGAGCGAGAAGGAAGGTATTTGACAGCATCCTCCGGGTGGATGAGTACAGAACAGCGTTCGATAACTTAAATGG
>JAUWGA010000135.1 GCA_030606635.1 Methanosarcinales archaeon | reverse complement strand
GAATCGCAGCCCGATGATGTAGCGGTCAATCATCTGGGACTCTGGATCCCAGCACCTCGGTTCGAATCCGAGTCGGGCTATTTTATGGAAATTGATGAGACGAGAGAACTGATAGAGAAATATGCGCTCCAGAATGCCGTGAAGTATGGAAAAACCCCGCAAGCAGGCGCGGTACTTGGCAAGGTTCTCGGAGAGCACCCCGATCTGCGAAAGGATGCGAAAGAGGTGGCTTCTCTCGTAGGTGCAGTTTTATCCGGATTAACAGGCGATCCCGAGTCATGGACGCAGAGACTCGGGGAAATCGCGCCCGATCTTATCGAAGAGATACACGAGCGCAAGCAGCCGAGCACCGGTCTCCCCGATCTCGAGGTCGATGGCAGGGCAGTGCTCCGGTTTGCGCCGAACCCGAACGGACCTGCCACCATCGGCAGCGTGCGCGGCATCATTGTGAACTCCGAGTATGCGCGCAGGTACCATGGCGAGTTCATAATCCGGTTCGATGACACCGACCCGAAGACGAAGGCGCCGATGCTCGACGCTTATACCTGGTACCTTGATGATTGCGAATATCTTGGCACGGTTCCTGACCGGGTGGTGTACGCAAGCGATCACCTTTTGGAATACTACGAATACGCAAAAAAACTCATTCTCATGGACAAAGCTTACGTTTGCACCTGTCCGAGGGACGAATTCAAGCGATACAAGGATGCTAAAGAGCCATGCCCTCACCGGGATGCAGACGTGGACGCAAATCTTAAACACTGGGGGCAGATGCTTGATGGCGGGTATCCTGAGGGTGGCGCAGTGCTGCGCATCAAGACCGATATCAAGCACAAGGATCCTGCGATGCGGGACTGGGCCGCATTCAGGATCGTCGAGACCCCGCACCCGCGCACCGAGATCGGTGACAGGTTCAGGGTATGGCCCCTGCTCGATTTCGAATCCGCAATCGAGGATCACGTTCTCGGGATCACCCACATCATACGCGGCAAGGACCTGATGGACAGCGAGCATAGGCAGCGCTACATCTATGAGTATCTGGGCTGGCAGTACCCAAAGACCCTGCATTGGGGCCGGATGAAGATCCACGAATTCGGAAGATTCAGCACGAGCGCAATTTCAGAAGCGATTGCAGACGGGACATACAGCGGATGGGACGATCCGCGCGTTCCGACGCTCCGGGCGCTTCGAAGACGCGGCATCACAGCAGTCGCGATCCGGAAGTTCATGATCGATCTCGGCATCGCTGAGACTGATATCAGTTTAAGTCTCGACAATCTCTACGCCATCAACCGCAAAATCGTCGATCCGGCAGCGAACCGGTATTTCTTTGTCTGGGACCCTGTGAGGATAGAGATTCTGGACGCTCCTTCTATGGTCGCAACACCGAAATACCATCCCGAGCGGGACGAGCTTCGAAAGATTCCTGCCGGTTCCACCCTTTCTGTTTGCAGGACCGACATCGAGGGTCTCGAAGCAGGCGATAAACTACGGCTCAAGAACCTGTACGATATCGAGATCGCAAGCATCGAACCGCTGGTAGCAAGATGCATCGGCGGCACCCACGGGGCGTGGTGCGCGACCTGCGAGAAGCCGCGGTACCAGATCCTCCACTGGGTGCCGGATGAACACGTCCCGGTGGTGGTGCGTGCGCCTGACCAGACGTATGGGGGCATTGGCGAGGCAGGAATCGTCGATGAAGTGGGAAATATCGTTCAATTCGAGCGGTTCGGATTCGTGCGCATCGATAGCGTCGATGCGGGGCGAGTTGTTGCGTATTTTTCGCATCGGTAGCTGCAACCTATCTTATTGTCCGCGAAGATGGGGAGTCACCACAACAACCCTATCCGGATTTATATATATGCGGCAGAAGACCCTACTACTTGTAGCGGGGGAGCCACTTGATTATTCTGTGACTCCTCCTGCGCGGTGTCGGATGCATATTGTGGGCAGGAGAATGGTAAAAACTTATAAGTACCGATGTTTACGTAAAAAGTATCATCTTTTTGATGCGTCATGCCTTCAAAAAACAAGGAACGATAGAATGAAGACTCCAAAATACCTTACAAAACTTGATCAAATACCCGGACTTAACGATGAAGAGCGAGTTCTACTTAAAAATGTCGCCGAAAAATATGCTTTCCGCGCAAACGAGTATTACCTGTCATTGATTGACTGGAACGATCCCGAAGACCCGATAAGACGCATTATACTACCAAACGTGGGCGAACTCGATGAATGGGGTAAGCTGGATGCTTCTAATGAAAGTGCGTACACCATAGTCCACGGTCTGCAGCATAAATACGGATCCACTGCGGTTCTTCTCGTCACCGATGTATGTGGTGGCTATTGCAGGTTCTGTTTCAGGAAACGGCTTTTTATAGATGGTTTTGACGAGGTCACCCGTGACGTGACTGAGGGGATCCGGTACATCCGTGAGCACGAGGAACTGACCAATATCCTCGTCACTGGTGGCGATCCGCTGATGTTGTCCACTAGACGGCTGGAAGAACTGGTACAACAACTTCAAGAGATCGAGCATGTCCATGTTATCCGTATCGGCACCAAGATGCTGGCTTTCAACCCGTACAGGATCCTCGATGACCCGTCACTGCCGGAGATGGTAGCGAGGTACAGCACTGCTGAGAAGAAGATCTACATAATGACGCAGTTTAACCATCCAAGAGAACTGACCGACGTGTCTATCGAGGCGGTTCACACCTTTATCAGGGCAGGCGCCATCATCGCCAACCAGACACCGATGATACGCGGGGTCAACGACGATCCTGAAACGTTGTCATCGCTGTTTAAGAAACTGTCATTCATCGGCGCGATCCCGTACTACATCTTCCAGTGCCGTCCGACATCAGGCAACAGAACATTTGCCATTCCGGTTGAGGAGGCGTACCAGATCTTCCAGCGATCACTTAAGGACTGTTCAGGTCTTGCCAAGCGTGCCAGACTGATCATGTCGCATTCGACCGGAAAGATCGAGATCGCGGGAATGACCGACGAACACATCTTTTTCAGGTATCATCAATCGCCTGATCCGGAGCAGGTCGGGAGTTTCATGGTCTTCAAGCGCAATCCGGGCGCCTACTGGTTCGATGATTATCACGAGATGGTTGCGGAATATCCTATATAGGATTTGGCGCCGGCTACATCCAGACTACGGTTGATCGGATCAGGGAATTCTGAATGTACCAAAAATGCACACAGATTCCACCAATCTAACCGTACCTGTGTTGTCGGGTCGTCGTTCCATTTTTCAACTGAATCAGAAGGAACCGAAGAGTCCCATACCAAAGTCCCAAACCTTAATTAAGACAGGCGGCAATCATTAAAACGATGGCAATATCATGCGATCTTATCAGATTCAGGAGCAGGGGCTGGATCTGCGTCGAAGGGTCCCGGACATGCCTCACCGACATCGAGCACGGGTTTTACGGGATCAGAAAGGCGGTCGAACAACTGATCGGTCCTGTAACAGGCACGGTATATTACAATGCCGCGGTCGAGGGCGGCATCGCTTATGTCCGCGGAGCAGTAAAGTCCGGCAGCATCACCCGATCGGACAGGGGTTTTAGGGATTGCGTGGATGCTTATGCACAGCTTGGATTCGGGGATTTCAGGGTCCGTGAGATCGATTACGGGTCTGCGAGAGCCACAGTCACGTGCAGGGATGCATTCGAGGGGTGGGCATGGAAGCGGCATGGCAACGTCTCAAAGGCGTGCTATTACTCATGCGGAATCCTTGCGGGGTTCATGAAGGCACTTACGGAAAGAGATGATATCGAGTGTGTTGAGACCGAATGCATCGCGGAAGGTGCGGACGCTTGCATATTCGTGATTGCGCCGGAGGACGAACTGGTCAGAGAGGGGCTGATGGTGTGACCCGGGAATATGAGATCGGGGCATGTGGGCTGGCATGTTATGCCTGCCTGTCAAAGGAGTCTGGCAGGTGTCCTGGGTGTGAGGGATCACAACCCCTGCTTGTAGAGGCTGCAGGGTGCGAATGCCCGATCTACGAATGTGCCAAAAGGCGGGGTGTTGCAAACTGCTTGCGATGCAGCGTACTATCCTGCGATCTCAGGAAAGGGTTATCAAAGGGCTACTGCCCTGCATACACCTGTATTGTGGTCGCAGATGTCTGTCTCTGATTGAAAGACTGCTTGTGTCATCTGGTGTCGTGCAGTCCCGCTGCTCGCGAGGGGCTTTATGTGGGCTAGAGTTCAATCTATTATGTATGGAACGAGGAGGGGTCTGCCGCGATCGACATGCGGTTTTGGTGCAGACTGGTCGCGTGCGATCTGTGAAGCCAGCGCTGGTGCAGCCAAATCGAATGCAAAAACGCACTGTGCAAGCCTTGTACTTAAGTGCGGGGCATAGTGACTTCGGGAGGCTGGCGTGATGAACGCGGAGGTCGGGGCGGGTCGCGTGGTCGAAAGGTTTTTGTGGGGTGGTTACAACCTAATTCATGGTATAAGTGAAGAAGGATTGTGATGCTTGAAGTTCGTCCAGAAGGAGATATCTTTATAATCGATAATAATACAAGGGGACAGTCATGACATATGATGACCGCATAAAGATTTATGAGAAGATTGAGGAAAAGCGAGGCAGACCCTTAATATCCTATTTCACTAGTATACGTCCCAATGCTTCAGCGCAAATGGCATCTGATGTTATATCGGAATTTGCTAAACAGATTATGGAATTATCGAAGGATAATACGGAAGTTGATATTCTAATTATTAGTCATGGTGGCGATCCTACCGTTGCCTGGCGTATCGTCAGTATGTTGAGAGAGCGATTTAAAAAAATTAGTGTTTTGATACCGTATGCGGCGTACAGTGCCACCACTTTATTGGCTTTAGGAGCAGATGAGATTATAATGCATCCATTTTCCAATCTAGGTCCAGTAGATCCTCAATTAAATTATAGAAAGAAAGGAGAAAAAGACACTGAAGAAGTGATTCAGTTTGGTGCTGAAGACCTGAGACATTTTCTAGATTTCGTAAAGACCGATGTTGGCATATCAGATC
>JAUWGA010000200.1 GCA_030606635.1 Methanosarcinales archaeon | reverse complement strand
TGTCGCGGTTCTCTTCAAACACGGGCACGCGGGAGTGCCCGGCCTCGCGGGCGATCTTGATGGCCTCGTCGAGACTCGCGGACGCCGGGATCGAGACCATCTCCGTGCGCGGCGTCATGATCTCGGCGACGTCGGCGTCGCGGAAGTTGAGCACCGACTCGATCATCTCGCCCTCGGTGCGCTCGAGGACGCCTTCTGTGGTCCCCTCCGCTATTATCGCAAGGATCTCCTCCTCGATCTCCTCGAGCACGGGACACCAGTTCAGACACTCGCCGCACCGAGTACACGCGTCGATCTCAAGTAGCTGCGACGTCGTGAATCTCTCGGTTGTAAGCGATGGTTCTCTCCGTGCCATTATTCACCACCTCCGTGTGCGAGGATCGAGAGCGGTGTCGCGATGATGTGGATGTACTTCGTGAACGGTATCATCGCAACGCAGAAGAGAAGCGAGATCACCACGTGGAAGAGCGCGGCGGGGGGTGCAATAGCAGAGTACTGCTCAAGGAAGTATCCCTCGCGCATCCATTCCGAGATGAATCCGGTGATCACGATTATGAAGAGTCCACCTGTCAGGAACACATCATAGAATGTGGTACCATTCCGAACCTCTGTGATGAAGAGCCTTCTGGCAATTGCGATCAGCACGCCTATAAGCAGCACATAACCGAATACCTCGTTCAACGTAACAATCACTGGGAAGCTCTCGACGATGGGGCGTCCATGGGTGATTGTGTCACCAAACATGCCGCCATACTTGTGGAGGAGTTCCACAACAAATATCAGCATCGAGAAGACGAAGAGCATGATCCATCCCCAGAAGATCGTTATATGCATGACCCATCTGAGGACGCTTCGCTGCAGGATGCGCCGCTGGATCAGGATATCCATCACAAGAGTCGTGAGCACACCCTGCTCATGTTTCTTGTCGAAGATCTGGGAGAGGAGGAGTTTCAGGAAACCGCCGATGCTGCCTCCCTGACCTTCCTTTCCATATCCTTCGGATCCGTAGCCCCATTTCTTCATCTGAAAGAGTAGCCCTCCGAAGAAGAGTATGACCGTTGCAAACCCTGCAACTATCATAATCAAAAAAGAAAGACCGCTGTAATATTCCATATCCATATTTAGCCTCCTTTATTCGTATCGTTCAAAGGTTATCACCTTTATGACCTTTTCATTGGAGTTATCTTATTTAAAAGTTATCGCTGCCAGCCCCACTATGCAACCTGCACGACGCAAGAACTGCTGATAGATGCATGTCGTTTAAGCATCTTTACCGTGCCTCAGAATGTAACGGTTTTATCGCTCTCTGTAACGATTTCATACAGGTCCCTCATCGTCGACAAAGGACACACCTCCGAGCCCTCCGATTGGCGGATTTTAAGGCAGCTACCGCAGGCAAATATCTCGCCACCCGCATCCACAAACATTCTCATCTGTTCGGTCACCACAAACTTACTCGTGTCCAGGGACTCGCACTCCACGCCTTTGCCAAGCAAGAATACCTTTACGCAGTCACCCTCTGCCAGTGCGAAATTTCCGAACCGAAAAGCGTTCCAGACAGTCTCCGAATCGTCCGAATAGATTATGATCCCTATCTTCATGGTTTCACCCTATAACCGATAGTCCACAGTTATAAAAACCTTTTCTGATACTCAAGGTGACTTTTGAATATTTTCTGGCTGCAATGATTCCTTTCATTCTATCATCTGCAGATGCACGCAGATACCCGATGAACAAATCTGCGTTCATCCGCGTTAATCTGCGGTTCATTATATTTTCAACCGACCAAAATAAATTAAAAAGTCTCTACCAAAGCGGCGATATTAGCCATTCCTACCAAGCATCTTGCACGCCTGACACACTCCACCAGTGCATGGCTCGCCGCAGACCCGGCACGACACAAGTGATGCCGGCGGATACGCATCACCAAGCGCACCGATCATCCTGTCAAACCCGCGCACGATCCCGTGCCTAGTGCCAGGGTGGCGATCCTCAAACTCGCGCAAAAATATCCGCACCCCGAGCCGGTACGCTTCATTCATGTACGGACACTCCTTC
>JAUWGA010000099.1 GCA_030606635.1 Methanosarcinales archaeon | reverse complement strand
TCAACTGTTTTTATTTGACTTTATCGCATTTAAGCCCGAAATGTATTTATACCGGTTTCGTAAACGCTATAGTACGCTCATGCAGTGATGGTGGTACACAACCATAACCGAGGGACCCATAATGAAAAGAACAGCAATATTCATGGTTGCAATTCTGTTTTGCAGCGCAATCGCGCTTGGATGCATCGAAAAGACGCAGGACCCTGCTACAACTACTGATGGAACCTCGGGGGAACTTACGCACCCGGCGACAGAAGAACCGCATTCACTCCTTGTTTATTGCGGTGCAGGGATGAGAAAGCCGATGGATGAGATCGGATCGCTCTTTTTCGAGGAATATGGCATACCGATAAACTACAACTACGCTGGCTCAAATACGCTCCTTTCCCAGATGGAACTGACGCAGAAGGGGGACGTCTACATGCCAGGAGCAACATATTACTTTGATATTGCAAAGGAAAAGGGAATCACCGACTATGAGCAGCGTGTCGCCTACCATGTGCCGGTAATAGCGGTGCCGGAAGGAAATCCTGCGGGCATAACATCTCTTGCCGATCTTGCAGAGCCCGGAGTTACGGTTATACTCGGGGACTCGAAGGCAGCAGCGATCGGAAAACTGGGAAATAAGATACTTGAGGAGAACGGGATCTATGATGCCGTGGATAACAATACCATCGCCCGCGGCGCAACCGTGAACGAACTCGTGGTTTACACGTCCATGAAACAAGCGGACGCATCGATAATCTGGGAGGATCTGGTCGTGAACAGTGAAAAGATGGAGGTCGTGGAGATACCCCGCAAACAGAACATCGTAAAGATCATCCCGATCGGAACGCTCGCGTTTTCCGAACATAGGGACACCGCAAGGAAGTTTGTGGATTTTGTTGCGTCCCCGGAAGGAAAAGCGATCTTTGAGAAACATGGTTTCACGGCATATCCTGATGAAAAATACGAGGGCGAGCAAACATGACCGACATAACACACACGCCCATAGGTGTCATACATTCGCCATTCACAGATCCTGCGGATACGCCGATTCAGAGCGTCTTCGCAGGTGGCGCGAGAGGCGAGGTGGAGGTATTCCCGGAATACGCTGCAGGGCTTAAGGATATTGAGGGATTCTCGCATCTGATCCTTATCTACCATTTTCATCTTGCGGAAGGTTATTCGTTGATCTCAAAACCATTTATAGGGGATAAAGAGAAAGGAATCTTCTCGATAAGGCATCCGAGTCGACCGAATCCGATCGGAATCTCTATTGTTAGACTGGATGCAGTCATAGGGAATGTACTTAAGATTAGCGAGGTTGACATCCTCGATGGGACTCCGCTTCTGGATATCAAGCCATTCGTACATCAGTTCGATCAAAGAGCCGATATAAAGAGCGGGTGGGTGGATGATCAGCACATCGATGAGGTTAAGGAAAAGACCCCGCGAGCACTAAAAGGATCTTTAAGTAAATGTTGAACTCGAAGTTCGGGATTCTCACCGTCTCGATTGCACTGCTCCTGGCCATCTTTATCCTATCGCTGATCGCATGCATTCTTACACATACGAGCCCGCATATCCTGCTTACGAGTATCGCATCACAGGAGATCGGGTTTGCGATAAAATTGAGTTTGTTCACATCCGCAATATCCACCTTGCTCTGTATCGCGGTCTCGATACCGGCATCATACTCACTTGCACGCTACAATTTTTTCGGGAAGACGCTTCTAAGTACTATACTGGATCTGCCGCTTGCACTACCGCCGCTCGTGGCAGGGGTTGGGCTTCTGCTCCTCTTTGGCACGACCTCATTCGGAGCATGGCTTTCGGATTTCGGGCTAAAATTCGTATTCACGCCGCTCGGGATCATCATCGCACAATTTGCCGTTAATATATCGTTTATGCTGCGGATTATGCGTTCGACGTTTGAAGGGATCAGTCCGAGGTACGAAAACGTTGCTCAGACGCTTGGTTGTACTCCGATGCAGGCGTTCCTACAGACAACGCTTCCAATGTCAAAGAACGGGCTTATGGCTGGAGGGATCATAACATGGTCGAAAGGGATCGGGGAGTTTGGGGCAGCCCTGATGGTCGCTGGTGCAACACGGATGAAGACCGAGACCCTGCCGATATCGCTGTATCTGAATATGTCCTGCGGCGATCTCGATCTTGCAATGGCTGCTGCAGTCATTTTGATCATCATATCGTTTGTATCCTTATATATCTTTGAACGGCGTGGCGGTGTTACTCGTTTATATTAGCGATTCTTTCACACGATTTTTTCACAAAAAATCGAGTAAAAACTGCCCTTCGGGTCGGAGATCGGTTTTTGATCAAACTTTTGCGAAAAGTTTGCGAGTAAGAAATGCCCTTCGGGTCGGAGATTGATCATATACACAGCCCCCTCATAAAAATGGAATCGGTCATACAAATGATACGAATTGAGAATATATCCAAGGACCTTGGCGAATTCAAGCTGGATGACGCGACCCTGCAGATCGATGAAGGAGAATACTTCATCATACTCGGTCCGACCGGTGCAGGAAAGACGATCCTCATCGAGACGATTGCAGGTATCTACCGCCCGGATGGCGGCAGAGTGTTTCTAAACGGAGCTGATGTAACGAACATTCTGCCGAAGGACCGGCAAATCAGCATGGTCTACCAGGATTATATGCTCTTTCCGCACCTGACTGTGGCAGGAAACGTTGGGTTTGGGCTGCGTCAGAAAAAAGTTGGCAGAAGTGAGATCAAAGCAAAAGTGGATGAAATTGCGGATCTTCTTGGAGTCTCGCACCTACTCCGCAGGTATCCGGGTACATTGAGCGGAGGCGAGAAGCAGAGAATCGCAATCGCCCGAGCGGTTGTGACGGAGCCAAAAGTGCTGCTGTTAGATGAGCCGCTCTCTGCGCTGGATTCTCGCACAACCGAGCGGCTCAGGGCGGAACTGGCGCGGATACACAAACTCACAGGAACCACAACGATCCATGTAACACACAGCTTCGAAGAGGCGTTCGCTCTCGGTGACCGGATCGCTGTGATGTGTGGCGGGCGGATCATACAGGTGGGTACGCCTGATGAGGTCTTCAGAAGACCAAATTCCAAATTCATCGCAGACTTCGTGGGCGTTGAGAATTTATTCCGCGGAAGCTCGGTCGTTCATGACGACATCTCCGAGGTTCGCATCGATGATATCTCGGTGGTCTCCAGCACAGTGAAATCAGGAGATGTCTCTGTCTCGATCAGACCTGAGGACATACTGATCTCGAAAAGAGAGATCGAAACAAGTGCGAGAAACTCGTTTTCAGGAGAGATCACAGAGGTTAAGGATATGGGCGGGATCGTCAGGGTTGTAGTCGATGTGGGCATTCCTTTTGTGGTTGCGCTGACAAAGCGGTCGTACGAGGACATGGAACTTGCGCCAGGCACTCGTGTATGCATCGTCTTTAAAGCGTCTGCAACACATGTTTTTTAGCACGGCGAGCTCTGATGATTTTGTAACTCCGGAGCATGTTACTCGACATCTGAATAGAGTTGTTGTGACCCTGGCGCTGCCACGGAAAGAATAGCTCCCTCTCACTCCGGATGATCATATTATCCTGTGACGGCTCGCGAGTACTCGGCAGATGAACAAGGTTTATGAACATCCAGAAGAATGAATAAGGAACATCCTGCAATCATGACGCTTAGAACCCCAATCGTGTGCGTGCTCGGGCATGTGGATCACGGGAAGACCACTCTGCTCGACAGAATCAGAGGCAGCACGATCGTAGATATGGAATCCGGCGCGATCACCCAGCATATCGGTGCGACCGAGGTGCCGATCAATGCGATAGCAAGCGCGTGTGGACCAATCTTTTCAGGAAAGTTCATCGTTCCGGGATTGCTTTTTATCGATACTCCCGGGCACCATGCGTTCACAACGCTTCGGAGCCGCGGTGGCGCGCTTGCGGATCTTGCAGTCCTGATCGTCGATATCGGCGAAGGATTCCTGCCGCAGACCATCGAATCCCTAAACATACTGAAGCGATTCAAGACCCCTTTTGTGGTCGTGGCGAACAAGATCGACCGCATACATGGCTGGCAGACCCACGAAGGGATGCCGTTTATTCAAGGGTACAAGAAGCAGGTGGAGCATGTGCAGCAGGAACTCGACCGCAAACTGTACGAACTGATCGGAAAACTCTATGAATACGGGTTCAGCGCAGATAGGTACGACCGCATATCTGATTTCAAGACGACCATCAGCGTGATTCCGATATGTGCAAAGACCGGAGAGGGAGTCCCTGATCTGCTGATGGTCATGTTAGGTCTTGCGCAGCGTTTTCTTGAAGAGGATCTGCAGGTCAGCACAACCGAAGCAGGGGTGTGCACGGTTCTCGAGGTCGACGAGACCCGCGGTTTCGGGACGACCGTCGATGCGATCCTCTATGATGGCGAGCTTTCGGTCGGCGATACGATCGTGGTCGGCGGGAAGCCGGTTATCACGACAAGGGTTCGTGCGCTCCTCAAACCAAAGCCGATGACCGAGATCTGGTCAAACGAGGCGTTCGATCACGTGAAGCATCTGACAGCCGCGGCTGGCATCAAGATCGCAGCACCGAACCTGGAACACGCCATCGCGGGATCGACGATTCGGGTCGTGTCTGGCAACATTGATGAGATCGTTAATGAGATCGAGAGCGAGCTTGATGCAGCGCAGATAAAGACTGATTCGGCAGGTATTGTTGTATGTGCAGATACCATAGGATCGCTCGAAGCGGTGACCCATGAATTAACAAATGCCGGCGTACCGATCAGGGTTGCCAAGATCGGCGATATCTCAAGAAGAGATGTGATCGGGGCAGAGACGAGCAAAGATCCCTTGAACAGGACGATTATCGGATTTCGGGTCGATGCGCTGCCCGATGCCATGGAGGAGCTTAAGAAATCGGGCACGAGACTGTTCCAGAGCGATGTGATCTACCGGTTGATCGAGGATTATCAGGACTGGGTATCAACTGAGAAGGAACTCGTCGAGAAGAAGCTCTCAGAGGCGGTGATCAGACCCGGGCAGTTCCTGCTTATGGATGGGTGTGTCTTCAGGCAGAACAATCCCGCGGTCGTCGGTGCACGCGTCATCGGCGGCGTGGTCAGGACAGGGGTTGCGGTCATGCGTGCCGATGGTACACAGGTCGGAACTATAAAAGGGATTCAGGATCAGGGAGAAGCTCAGCGGGAAGCGAGGTACCGTGACGAGGTTGCTTTGGCAATCGACGGTCCCACGGTCGGGCGGCAGATCAAGGAAGGCGACGTGCTCTTTGTGGACATCCCTGAACAACATGCAAAGATGGTTGAGCAGGAACTGTCTAATACACTGTCCCCTGATGAGAGCGAGACGTTTTCAGAGTTTATGGAGATCAAACGGAAGGACAATCCATTCTGGGGCAAATGATCGGATCACGGGGATGTTAGTCCGGTTTCGGGTTCGAAGCTCATAACTTCCGCTGGTTTTTTCCTTATATTTCCGGATTAGCCGGAAGAGTTTTAACAGCGTGCGGTGCTTCCTTCATGCCGCCACCAGTAACTCTTCTCTGATTGCATCCGACCCTATTTTAATCCGCGTCAGTTCACGGTTCGCCTCGATGATCGTCTCTACGGCTTCTTTCAGGTTTTCGCGTGCTTCCGGGAGTGTCCGCCCTTCGCGTATTCTTTGGCGGGCATCCCCTCGGACGTTGCAGGTTCGCCAGCCGCAATCTCGCCGGATACTGCTGCCCTGATCTGTTCGTGATTGATCGCTCCTGCGGGTGCTTGTGTGACTCTAACTTCGTGCGGCGATTCCTGAGTTCGGATGCGGCGGCGGGGGGTGGTTTGCGGGGGTGCGGGCGGGGTTCGGGGTGTGCTGGTTGGATTGCGGCAGGGAAAGATGGAGTGGGGTGATGGCGCTAAATGATTCTTGCAAGACTGGCGCCACAATCACAGGAGTGGAGGGGTGTTGGGGTAAGACGGGGCGCGTGGCGATGTTTTTGGCACCTCACAGATCTGCCGCCATCGCCGCCGCCTGCAGGATCATAAGAGCGTCGAGGGATGAGATTCGACGATCATCGTTCATGTCGCCGATGGGATCGTACTTACCAGTGACTGCGAGTTTGAGTGCAAGCACTACGTCGGTAGGCGTGATCGCGCCGTCTTGGTTGAGGTCACCTTGATCCACAAATCCGGCTTTTAAGATCGCTTTCTTCGCACAGTCATTTTGCATAAACAGATTCCAGACAAGCCTGCTTCTGTGGTTCTCGATCATTGTCAGTATCGTACCCTGATCTATCCCGATATACGTGGGAGAGAACCAGTCAATACCCGGATTGAATGCATCCTTAAATCCATACTCACCCCAGAGCCCATATCCATAAGTGTCGTTCATGTAGCGCAGTGCCGCTATGGACTCAT
>JAUWGA010000045.1 GCA_030606635.1 Methanosarcinales archaeon | reverse complement strand
ACCATCTCCGATTATTTTGACGATATACTTGCCACCTGTAGTGAAGACAAGTTTGACCGTGAAGTGGTCGAGAAAAAAGCCAGAAGCATATTTAAGCCATATCCACTGCTCAAACCCGATGCTGAGAAAAAAGACAAATTGAAAGAGTTGTTTACCGCACTTTACGGCAAGGGTTTTATTGAAAAAGAGATCTTATATTATAATTTTATTGAGCGTAATGTCTATGCCACTAAAAACGGCAAAGAATTAAAAAAAGAGCAAGGGCATCTGATCTCGCCACGCCCAAAACAAAAGTTTGGTACGGACAAGATCCTGGCAAAAATTGATGAATTTTTGGAACACGAACAAGAAGATGACTATTTTGAAAAATTACTGGAAAAACAGTTGGTCGGCGTATCCGAAACTAAAAAACAAGAATTGTTGAAAAAACGCAAAGAATATTCCAACAATAAAAACGTTTACTCCTTGTTGATGCAGTATGCAGCGGGCTTTGGTAAGTCCAATATTATCGGCTGGACTGCTTTACAGCTCAAAGACCTGCGCCGCAATGATGAGTATGTGTATGACAAAATAATGATCGTGGTGGATCGTTTACAACTGCGCAGTCAAATCGACTCATTAATGCTTAACATGAACATCGACAATCGCATGTATGTTGAAGCTCGCAACAAACAAACATTTCAAGAGGCGCTTGCTTCCGATACCCGCTTAGTGATTGTAAATTTACAAAAGTTCGGCTCTGTACGTGACATGCTGGATGCTGAAGTGTTGCAAAAACTTGCCAAAATACGCATTGTTTTTTTGATCGATGAAATTCATCGATCTCACCGTGGGGACCAGCATGAAGAGATGGTGAGCATCTTTGATGAGTTACAATCGCCCTTTGATATCGATGCACAATATTCTCAAATACGTAAAAAGAAGAATTTGATCATCGGTTTTACCGCCACACCAGACGATCACGCACTTGCGCGATTTGGCGAATTCAGTGGTTATGCAGAAAGTGAAAAACTGTGGCGACCTTTTGATTCCTACACCATGAAAGAAGCGATAGAGGATGGCTTTATTCTTAACCCGTTGAAAAATATCGTGCCTGTAGCCTCAAAAATGTTGTTCGATCTGCCTACCAATCTGCTGGAAGGTTTCACTGAGAAAGAATACAAAGATGCACAAAAAAAACAGATTTATGAAAACTGTGATCGTATCGATGCAATTGCTAAATATGTGGCAGATTTGCTGGTAAAAGATGTGTATCGCAAAATACACGGAACAGGCAAGGCAATGCTTGCTGTGTACTCCATTAAAGCTGCGATTGCTTATAAACAAGCGGTGACCAAACACTTTAATGCCCTCGTCCAGGAACCCAAATATGCAAAATATGCGGAGGCGCCGATTCATATTGTGTATTCGAGAAATCAGGACGAGCAAAGCGCCACTGGTCTCAACAATGGTTTGAGTGAAGAGAAGGTGATGCAAAACTTTGCACTTAAAAAAAATGGTTTAATGATCGTGGTGGCAAAACTACAAACCGGTTTTGATGAGAAAAAACTGCATACGCTTTTTTTGGATAAAGAGATTAAAGGCATTAGTGCGATTCAGACTATTTCCCGCGTCAATCGCACCACCAAATACAAGAACGACTGTAAGATCGTTGATTTCTCCTATAACAATGTGAATGTGCAAAATATC
Source organism: Methanosarcinales archaeon (assembly GCA_030606635.1). Lineage (GTDB taxonomy): Archaea > Halobacteriota > Methanosarcinia > Methanosarcinales > Methanogasteraceae > Methanogaster_A. Next base: position 9,189 of record JAUWGA010000045.1, on the reverse strand, counting down.
AAAGATGCCTTTGAGCATTTCTCTAATGTTGTTGTTAGTGACTTTGATCCCTTTGGCGATAAGAAGGTGTTGAATCTACTATTTATAGAGCTTAAAAAATCAGATACTTTCGACAAGTTCTTCATGGTGTTTATGGCTATCTATGATGACAAAACCAAGCGTGATGACCCTGAAAGCTACCTGGATTTTGAAAGCAGTTTAAAAAAATACATAGATGCAAACCCCAAGCGCACCGCCGATGCCAAAGCCAAGGCAGCGCAGTATTTTACGATTCTAAATCGCATTGAATATGTGATTGATCTGGATGCGAAATACAGCGAACCAAGATTTTTATTCTTCTGGCGCAAGTTCAACACACTATACAACACGATGCATCGCAGCAAGGATATAAAAGACCCGATCGAGGTTTATTTTGACGATCGGATTGGTATTATTGAAGTAGAGATTCATCCGCCAGATGAAAAGAAAAAGAAACTCCTCAAATTAGCAAAAGGACCCGAATCTAACGGCAGCCATCAGTTTGACATCCTCGCCATCATTGAGGCGCGTAATGAGCAAGAGGCTATAACCGGTTCGTTAATTCAGGATTTTGAAACCAAAATCAAAGACTTTTTTGACTATGTGCAAAATGCCAATGAAGGCGAGCGTTTGATTGTAAAAATTAACTCGCATGTATCAGAAGCAGAAATCTATGACGATTTTGCTAAAATATATAGGCGATACAAAGCGCTAAATCGTCAGAATGTTGGGGATTATTTCTTCAAAGAAATTGACGATTTGGTAGATAAGTTGTGTGACGACTTTGAGAAATATCTGTCAGAATAGATGGATGCGAAACAAGCTCGATTATTTTCTCTGCTGGATTTGGGGAAATTTATGCTAGATCAGGGAAATCGATAGTGGGGAGGTTTATGTTTTGACATGTCCTACATCAATTGGGTTGACCGATAGTGTTTTTCATTACATCTTTGAAAGTCAAGTTAATAGCTTCGCCACCGCTCGCTCTGCTTGCAGACAGTGTCTAAAAGACTTATGAGCCACAGATTAACACCGAGTTCGCAGATTACTGGTTATCTGTGATGTTGGCTCTATCTAATAGCCCCACACAATTGAGCGTGTACGACGAAATGACCTTTGGCAGGATTTACGATTCGGTAGTCTGATCAGGCGGGGGTCTGCATCCGCTTACAATCGATCCGGACTCAATCCCTGATGGCCCTCTATCCACAGGATATCGCTGAGTATCGCGCTTGCAGTCTCAACAGATCCCGCACCGATCCCGCCGATCGTGATCCTGCCTGCAAGTTCGGTCTGGATGGACGCGAGATTGAAGGTTCCGCCGATGCTTAATGGGTGGTTTCTCGGCACCATCTTTGGCGCAACCTTGAGTACGCCATCCCGAATCTCCCCGATCAATTTTATGGTGTGCCCTTCTTCTTTCGCCAGTTTAAACGATTCTGGCGTGATCTTTGTGATGCCGGTCACATCCACATCGTCGTACCCGACATCCATCCCGAATACCGAGTTTGCAAGAATCACGATCTTTGCAGCGGTATCGATCCCATCAACGTCTGCGCTCGGGTCTGCCTCGGCAATACCGAGTTCCTGCGCCTCCCCGAGCGCATGTTCATAAGAGACGCCTTCATCATCCATCCGGGTGAGGATGTAGTTGCATGTCCCATTCAGCACGCCTTCGATGCTTATAATCCTGTTTCCAGCCAGAGTCTCATTCGAAAGGTTGATTGCTGGCATCGCCCCACCGACCGTCGCCTCAAATCTGAAATAAAGGTCGTTCTTCCTCGCAAGCCCACATAGTTCCGAATATGCAACGACAAGCGGTCCTTTATTCGATGTGACGACGTGTCTCCCACTCTCAAATGCTTTCCTGATGTACGAAAGCCCGATTCCGCCTGTTGATATGTCAGTCGGCGTCGCCTCGACCATGATCTCATGATCCATGCCAACGATCGCATCGAGTGCGGTCATGCCTTCCGTATCAGCAACCGCACCCTCGTCCGTATCAGGAAGCGCAACCGTGCCAGTCTCCCTCTTCCGCTGCAGCGCGGACGCAAGATCGACGCCAGTAGCGTCCATAACAGCACCGCGGGAATCAGCGATCGCAACCACTTTTATGGGATAGGCTGTGCGCATAAGCGCGTCTGCGACGCCCTGCCCGACAGCGCCGAATCCAATGATCGATATTCGTAGGGTCATGTTTCACCAGAGTTTGTTCTGAAGTCTATTCCAATCGTTCATATTAATTTCTCGTGCATCGCTCATACAGCGCCTGGAACTCCTCCACATCCGCGACCTCCGATGAAGGCGCATGGTACGCCACCGTGCCTGACGCCAGGATCAGCACCTGATCAGAGAGCGCAAGACCGCGCTTTAGGTCGTGCGAGATCATGACCGTGGTGATCCCTGATCCGGTAAGCGAAGCGAGCACGCTCTCAAGACCTGCCGATGACTGCTGATCAAGACCGGTGTACGGCTCATCGAGAAGCATCACCGAGGGCTTATGGAGGATCGCACGAGCGATCGATAGCCGCTGTTTCATGCCTCTTGAGAACGTGCCGACGCGATCGTGTTTTCTATCGGAAAGTCCGGTATCCCCAAGGACTTCATCAACCCTCATATTGATCTCCGGAATTGCATACATTTTTCCAAAGAATTTGAGATTTTCACCTGCGGTCAGTTCGTTGTACAGGTATGTATTATGCGAAATCACTCCGATGATCCCCCTAACCTTTTCCGGAGATTTTTTAACATTAAAACCGCCGATCTCTACAGTACCCCCGGTTGCATTGACAAGCGTCGCCATGATCTTGATAAGCGTCGTCTTACCTGCCCCGTTGGGTCCGACGATCGTTAAGAACTCTCCGCGTTCTACCGAGAAATTGACATTATCAAGCACGGTCATGCTGCCGAAGTTCTTTGTGATGTCATGAACATGGATCATCGTAATAGTTTCTGAATTGAAAAGCATTTAACGATTTGCTAATCTTTAGACACCAGTGTAACTTGAGTGTCTCAAAAGAAACTGAAACGGTGCTTAAAGCACCGCCAGTATCACAATTCTTGTCACAAGCCGATCTTTCCGGCAGCCGCCTGCAGAAGCATGAGCGCGTCTGCCGATGTGAGTTTGCCATCACCGTTCATGTCACCCCACTTTCGCCCGATGCCGTCTGAGTTCACCCAGTAACCGGGAGGGGTGTCCGCTTCTTTGTCCCAGAGATCAGGAACGCCGTCGCCGTCAGAGTCTGGGATGGACTCTTCTGGTTCTTCTCCTGGTGCCGGTACCGCACCCCGGATAGTACGCTCAACAAACGGGTAGAATCTCACCGTGTAATTGTCTGCCACCTTGAAGTACATATCCTTCATGATATGTTCGGTGTTTCCGGCACCCAGACCGATGGCATCATCGTTTTTGAGGGTTACCTCATCAGAGCTTGCGGTCACGACCTCCATGCACCCAAATCTATCGCCGGTACCGAGCTCCAACACCTCATCATCGATCAAGAAGACGTACTTCACCTGCACGATGTTGGAGTCCGTGCCCCTGAAGACAGCGTCCACATAGCAGGTGAAGACCGGCACATCATCTTCTCCACCGATGTCTGCGGTGTATGCATATACACTATCCTGATGGTCCTCGCTACCGCATGAGATCACTTCGCTGTCGAGTTCCTTACCGTCCTTGTAAAGCGAGAACCATACCTTTTCATATTCGAGGTCGATCTGGTTTGGAACAAGAACGAATCCACCACCGAGATACCATCCCTCGCCGGTTACCAGCGTCTTCTTATCATCATCCTCGAACTCGACCAGCAGTTCCCAGAGTTTATCGGCTCTGCCATTGATCGCCACACACTGACGCCCCACCCAGCCCTCTACTAGATATCCCTCATGTCCGTCAACGGTCAGCCCCTCGTTCTCATAAAGTCCGTACTCCCGGTAGATCGGGTGGGTCGCATACACCAGATCGCCCTCATCGATCGTCCGATCGAGTACTGATAGAGTGCCAGGTGCGATCTCCAGCGTCTCGGTTGCTACATCATTGTCGATCTCATACCAGAACGCGGCGAAGTTGGAGGCGTTCCATAAAACGGCATCGTTCGGACTCGCGTCCAGACTATGAACCGCACCGCGAACCTCGTACGTGCCGGGTTCTGTCAGTTCTGCGACAGGAGCGAATCGGAGCGTCTCGTTGTCGGCAACAACGAGTTTGATGTCACCTATAAGATCGATGGTTGCGTCTTCCGAAAGAGTAATGTCATCGTAATTCTCCATCTGGATCGTGTTGTTCGAAGTGCTTACAATCTCCATCTCGCCGTAACCCTCAGCGGTATATATGGTGGTGTAATCATCTGATATCTGGAAGATGCCATTGATTGTGAGCATATCAGACTCCGTACCAGCAAAGACGCTGTCGATATGAACCACGACGAGTGGGACATCATCCAGTTTCCCGAGATCCTCGGTGTACACATAGGTGTCCGGCAATCTCACAATATCGGTGTCAACGCTTCTTCCGTCCTTCATCAGTTCGATCTGCGCTTGACCTCCGTCGATATCGAGTTGTATGATCTTTAATTCATAGCCTTCCTTCAGTTCGAGCGATGCACCCGTGGAGATCATATGTTTCTCGTCTTCATCGATCAAGACCTTGCTTAGCATATCCTTTGAAAGAAGGCGGATGTCATCGTTCGTTATGTCTGTATCATCTCCATCGTAGCCTGCAAAATACTTCGCTGCCATGAAACCGATCACCTTGTAAGAGCCCCAATAGCCGTATTCGAAGTCAACATCGGTTGCTTCGGTTACATATTCGATCGTCCCCGCCTCGATCGTCCGATCGTACTCGGACAGTGTATCGGCTGCAATCGTCAGCGTCTCGGTCATCAGATCTCCGTCCAGACCGTACCAGAAGGCAGCGAAGTTGGAGGCATTCCACACGATATCAACAGTCTGCACACTGGCAGGTTCCACGACCTCACCGCGGACCTCAACAGGCGCGTCCGCAGGACGTGGTGTCGGTGTCGGTATAGGGGTAGGAGTATGGCATGCACGGTTGACGTACGGATAATACCTGTAATTGGCAACCCCATTCCCATCCCGGTCATCAGCAACACGGATCCGGAGATCCTCTGCGATCCTGATATCAGAATTCATGTAGAGCTTGATGCGCTTGTTGTTTACGAGCCTGACCGATTCGGGCGTTACAGTCTCCATCCCCATCATGCCAGTTCCCGTCTCGATGACGCTTACGAGATCATCGTCGATCAGCATCGCGTATTTGAGTTGTGTGATATTGGTTACTGTGCCGCAAAAGATCGTGTCCACATACACACTGAATATCGGTACATCAGCCTCAGAGCCCACATTCTCCTGATATACGAAGGTGCTCGTTGTCGGAGCATTCCACATCGCAACGTCATAAGCTCCGGGAAAGCCACTGATGTCCATACGGTTGCCAAACCAGTCGCCCGTTTCATGCGGCTGGATAACCGATGATGCTACATTCACACCATCCTTAAAGAGCAAGAGCCAGACCCTATTTTCATTGCAATCGATCCGCAGCACAACAAGGGAGTACCCGTTTCCCAGCCACCACGCATCGCCTGCCGCAAGTGTCTTCTTGTCGTGTTCATCCATCTCAAAGATGATTGGTGATAGCAGATATGGCTTGCCATTGATCGCCATGTACCGCTCTCCAAACCATCCGATCTCGAAGTACTCGCCGATCTCAGGGTTTGCATAGCATGACTCGACCCGGTATGCGGTGTATGCGAGATCGCCGCTCTCGATTGTATCTGGTACTGTAACGGTCGATGTGAGCGAGTCAGACATCAGGTTCCGGCCCACATCGTAATAGAGTCCTGCAAAGTTCTGTCCGGTCCAGGTGAATGGAGCGAACTGGGTTGCAGCGTCCACGACCTCGCCGCGTATCTGGACCCCGTCCATCACCTCGCATTCAGGTTCTACTTCTACAGGTGTTGGTTCCGGGACCGCTGTTGCTGTTACCACTGGCGTTGGCGTCTCATTCCACCCTGGCGGGTATGTGCCGTTACCGCCACCGTCGCCCTGCGTCTCGTTTATCTCCGCGCCTGCTGCTATGCTAAATACAGCAGCCGCGAGCGCGATCAGTATAATTATTCGTATATTCATATTCACAACTCCTTATACCCAATGCAATGTGTACGCAAATCTGCCATCGACTCTATGCATCCGACCTTATATAAATATATCTTCTGTCAGACTAACAGATCAACGATTACCCCGCTGCCGATATGACTGGTTGCTGGTAACAGGGAACCTGGTCACGCACCACCACAATCGCGATGAGTTCGATCAAATCTATCCAGGGCCACCAAAAGAAACCGAAACTATGCTGGACTGTACTGGCAGCAGTCTGCAGGATCATGAGAGCATCCATTAATGTGAGTTCACGATCGTGGTTCATGTCACCCATCTTCGTCCATGCCCATGCCGTCGCCATCGGTGCTCCTGCTACGAAAGATAGGTCAAGTACCACAGACCATGACCACCCCAAACCATCAGAAACCCTGATTAGCCATTAAGGCGATACATCTGGTATCATGACCTCATTTAAGGAATTCGCAGATGCCTGCGAGACGATCGAAGGGATCGCAAGTTCGCTTGAGATTACGACGGTGGTGGCAGCCCTTCTCCGGAGGATCAGTGAATCCGGCGACCCCGACACCGAACTCTCCATCGTCTCCAGATTTATCATGGGCAGGATATTTCCTGACTGGAGTGATCTCGAACTCGGTGTCGGTCCTTCGCTGCTGTATGACGCGATATCGAGGGCGTCCGGTCTTCCTGTGAAGCGGATAAAGCAACTGGTGCGTGAGACAGGCGACGTTGGCGAGACCGCAAAAGTCGCACTCGAGAAGGGGGATGAGGCATCGAAATCGCAGACAACGTTTCTCAATTTCACTGGCGCTGGCGGCACGGCTCCGGAAGCAGGGCTTACCATCACCATCACGGACGTATTTGATAGGATGAACTCGATCGCTCATGCGTCAGGCAAGGGTTCGCAGCAGACAAAGGTAAAGCACCTGCAGTACCTATTCGGCACGGCATCCCCTGTTGAATCGAAGTATCTGGCACGCATCGTGCTTGAGGAACTCAGGATCGGTGTCGGGGAAGGGGTTGTCCGGGATGCCATCGCTCAGGCATTTTCGGAGGATGTGGGTGCGGTTGAGCGTGCCTACATGCTGATAAACGATCTCGGCGAGGTTTGTGTGACTGCACTTCACCATGATCTTGATAAGGTGGAGATCATGATCGGCAGACCGATCAAACCGATGCTTGCGCAACTTGGCAGTTTCGACGATATAATAGCGGTGTATGCAATCGAGTGGAAGTTTGATGGAACGCGGGTGCAGATACACAAGGACGGCGACCACGTCCGGATATTTTCAAGAAGACTCGAAGACGTGACGAACTCGCTTCCTGACATCGTAAAACTGGTAAAATCCCGGATAACCGCGAATCAGGCGATTCTTGATGGCGAGGTGGTTGCTGTCGGGGCTGAGGGGAAGCCGCTTGCATTCCAGGAGATACTGAAGCGATTCCGGCGGAAGTACGACATATCAGCGATGGTGCAGAAGATCCCGCTCTACCTGAATCTCTTCGATATCATGTACCTTGACGGCGTCTCGCTGATCGATGAGGATCTCTACACCCGGAGAGCGCGGCTCGAGGAGATCATGGAGCCGCATGAGCAGTTCAGTGTGGCAAAGCAGGTGTTGACAGACGATCCTGCTACAGCGCACGTAGTCTATCAGGCTGCTCTCGATGCAGGGCACGAGGGCGTCATGCTGAAGAACCCGGATTCCCTGTATTCTCCAGGAAAACGCGGCAAGAACTGGCTTAAGGTGAAACCGATCATGGAAACCCTTGATCTCGTCGTTGTCGGAGCGGACTGGGGTGAAGGGCGGCGTGCGAACCTGATCGGCTCGTACTTACTTGCATGTTACGACACTGATACCGGAGAGTTCCTTGAGATCGGCAGGGTCGGCACGGGCATAACCGATGAGCAGTTAGCAGAACTGACTGAGCTCTTTTCGCAGTATATCATCTCAGAGGTGGGAAGCGCAATCGAGCTTAAGCCTGCTGTTGTCTTTGAGATCGCGTATGAGGAGATCCAGAAGAGCAAGCATTATGCGTCCGGGTATGCGCTTCGGTTCCCGCGGCTCGTCCGGGTGCGGTTTGATAAGACGCCTGAAGATGCCGATACTGTTGAGCGGGTGGAGCGGCTGGCGGGAGGGTGAATTGGTGATTTACTGTAAGTTTGGGCGGACGGTGCGGGGTTTAGTGACTGCGAGATAGCTAACATGTGCATCCTTTGACATCGATTACCGTTACAACATTCAAGTTCTAAGAAATGGGCACGGATTTAATTAAAAATATAGCTATATCATACTTAATTATATTATCTGGACTTTAATTATATAACGTGGGGTGTTGTATGGGGGGAGTTAAATTGATGAAAGTCTTTCTGAATTTGAATCACGTCATAAATATTTATTTTAAACTGCGGATAAAGGTTCCTAATTCTTTTCTCTGTATTCCACATTTTAATCCTTTGTCTTCGAGCGGTTTCAACACTTTTTTTCTATTTTTTGGTGCAGAACTCTTTGAGTGAATCATAATACAAGCCCCCCACTTAACATTTTGGAAAGGTCGAACACCCGTTAATTTCTTATTAAATATTTTATAAGTGTTCAATAATTGCTCTACACCATGAGAGACGTCTCTTCCTTTTAATTCAACTAAACAAATTGCCTTTTCCGGTTCATTATGGGCATGCTTAAAGTAATAAATTAGTAAATCACAAATAGGTTCTCCTGTGTTAGCAATCTCAAAATATTGGTTGAATTGTTGTTTATTTTTATCTGAATCAAGATGGAAAAAAAGAAATGTTTCGTCCTTTCCTTGGCTTATTGATGCGGACACTCCACTTTCAATGAATTTTGTACCATGATGAAGGTGATTTGCGAGTAACAGGTTAAATGGCATCCATCGGTCATCGGTTAAGCCACTTGTTGACCTACTCATTATTTTTGTGAAATAATACCATCCAAGCATTTATATTTACACATCCCCAATCACTTGTAATCTGATATCTGAGGGGATATAGATGATAAGCGACAAATGTAT
>JAUWGA010000176.1 GCA_030606635.1 Methanosarcinales archaeon | reverse complement strand
AACACGCCCGTACAGCCCAACGTTCCCATCAAGGAGGATCAGACCTCCTGTGATCAGCTTAACTCCTTTTAGAATCGAGAATGCATCTTTTATCGATGCAATATCGATTGCCGCATTCCCGACAGCAGTGGCTGCCGCATCTGCAAGCGACACGTCGCCTGAGAGGATCGTTGCAGCATCCGCGTTTCCGAAACTGATCGAATGCCCGATCCTCCCGGATGATGTGCATATCCCTAGAATAGACTCACGCGGCTCTATCTCAAGCCCGATGCTGGCATCGTCCGTTCTTCCGGAGTATATCCCGACGATGACGGTTTCATCGTTGACAAGAGCGATATCGCCGCCGTTATCAACAATCGCGTAAGTAGCACCGGCATCCACCATCGCTTCCACTGCGATTGCCGCAACCGTGCCTGCAACAGCGCTCATCGGACCGATGCCAACCGCGCTGCCCGCATCCGCCATCCGCACTGCGATCTCAGGAGCACTTTTTCGGCAGTGGTATTCGTCGAGGGTGGATGCGAAGAACGGGTCTCTCCGGATGAATCGTTCCAGATCGCGTCTGCATGATTCGATTGCATGTTTTGCGACCGGGATATACTGTTCCTCTGAACTGATGGTTACGATGGTCTCTTTGAGCTGGAAACGCTCTCTTGCGTGCTTGCTTTGTGGTGCACAATAATTATGCAATTCGTCGATCTCCTTTCAACTTCCCCGCGCCTTGATATATCCATCAATCCAGTTTCTCCGAAACATTTGAACTGACCCCCTCTTCAAGCGCTATCCCGCGCAGAGACCTCACACGATCCTCGCCCATAGGAATAACCAAAACACCTTTATCTCGATTGAATTCAACCTCTACCTCGTCATCTTTCATATCTTCAAAATATTCGGCTGAATCGTGGGTATCCCAGAATTCCCCCATTTCTTGTTCCGTCTTGAATTTTTCAAGGGATGCAGCCCCCACCATCGATGAACTCATTCCTCTGCCGCCGCTTTCAATGCATGCCAATATATTTCATCCCCTATCCAGAAACCCACTTCGCTACGCAGTTTATCCAATCCTCGCGAAGTGATATCACCTTTCCTTCTAACTTCGCCCGGATCAAAATTCCGATCACTCCCGTTTTTCGTAACCCGTACACATTCGCCACTCTTCTTGCCTCCGACTCATCCAGAAAAATCACCTCCGGATGCCGCTCTATCGCTAATGCGATGGTCTCAGCTTCTCCTTTATGCAATTCCCGTTCCAACAACCTGACCACTGATTCATTCGTTGGTGCGATTACTTCAATCCAACCTGAGTTGCTGGCTCCGTTAACCTCATCGGCACCTGCCCTGCCCTGTCCCGCCACCACAACCTCATCCCAGACAGCAGGCGTAATAAGAATATTTCCATAAAACTCTTTTAATAGTTTCAGGCGTCCAATTCCTGCCAGATGGATCAGGGTGGAAGAATCACTGATGGCTTCGGGCATACTCAATGTCTTCCTCTAAGTTCCTTTCTGTGTAGTGGCGCAGGATATGTCGCTGTCCCAGAAGTTCCTCGAACTCCATCCGCCCCATCCCGGCGAGGACACTTGCTTTGCCTGATGAAAGCACGCCACGCTGATACAGTGCCAGTGCCAGTTCCTTGTGCAATGTGTCCTCCACTTCAGCAGGAGGCAGACGGAGCGCATCCACAATATCCCCTGGTATCTCCAAGATGAGATTCGAAACTCCATCGCCATGCATCGCCTTCATCCTCGTTTCCATATCTCCCTGTTTTGGATTTCTATCTATATATTACCATCTACCCTAAAACTGGTCACGCGGATCCGTGATCTCTCCGGCAATCGCGCTCACCGCGGCAGTCTCGACCGATGAAAGATATATCTCCGAATTGTTGTTCCCCATCCTTCCCTTGAAGTTCCTGTTCTGCGTGGACAGCACCTTCTCCCCGTCTCCGAGCGCAACTGTCCGTCCGATACAGAATCCGCATCCGGGCGCGCATACGGCAGCACCAGCTTCGACGAGTGTAGAGACGAGCCCCTCTGAGATCGCCTGCAAGAGCACGCTCCTGCTCGCAGGATACACGACCAGTCTGGTGCCCTCAGCCGCCTTCCTGCCCGCAAGCACGCGTGCGGCAATCCGCAGGTCCTCGATTCTCCCGTTGGTGCACGATCCTATGCAGACCTGATCAAGCGGCATCCCGGCATACTTGCTCACCGGAGCTACGTTGTCGACGCGATGCGGGGCAGCGATCTGCGGCTCGATGTCATCAGCAGCAATCACGATCTCGGATGCGTAATCCGCCTCTGGGTCAGGGGTGAGCGGCGCGTACTCATCAGATCTGCCGTAACGCGCAAGAAACTCATGAGTCTTCTCATCAGCAGCGCAGAGTCCGCATTTCCCGCCTGCTTCGATCGCCATGTTGCTCATAACAGCCCTTGACTCCACACTCATAGCGTCCACTGAGTCCCCGAGAAACTCCATCGACATATATGTCGCACCATCCGCTGTGATCCGCCCGCAGAGATGCAGGAACACATCCTTCGAATAGACATGCGCACTAAGGTTTCCTGTGACCTCGATCCGGTAACTCGTTGGCACCTTCAGCCATGCCTTCCCGTACGCCATGATCGCTGCCATGTCCGTCGATCCCATGCCTGTCGCAAACGCGCCGAGCGCGCCATGTGTGCATGTGTGGCTATCAGCGCCGATGATTATCTTGTATGGGGCTGCGTGCCGTTCGAGCACGATCTGGTGGCATACGCCGTCACCGTTCTCGTAGAACTTAATCCCATTCTCCTGCGCGAATCTCCGCATCATGATCTGGACGTTTGAGACCTGCTCACTCGGGGATGGCGACGCGTGGTCACAGATCGCGATCACTTTCTCAGGATCGTGAACGGTTCTCGTCGCAAGTTCGTCCTCCA
>JAUWGA010000187.1 GCA_030606635.1 Methanosarcinales archaeon | reverse complement strand
GGAGACCACTTTCTCTTTCTCTGGTATCGTGCGCCTCGGATTCAGTTGCACCACATCCTGCCCGCGCTCGACGATCGTATCGTTCTTCCAGATCAGCGCCTCCACGATGTAGTTGTAATCGTCCGGCACGACGATGTCGGCGCTGCGGATGACCGTCGACTCTTTCTTAATAACGCCTGTAGAGATCCATGTTTTATCTGCGAGCAAGCCCGCATCCATCTCTCTCGCCTTGATCAGTACCTGGAAGTCCTCGCTTGTGATATCGCCTTCGTTCGTGAGATAGAGATCAACCCCGATAGTAACCTTTGAACCGGTCACGTTCTTCACGAGAAAGTCCATCTCAGGTATCCGCAAGCCGATATCATACGCATTTGGTGTCAGCTCACCAATTCCAGATATTCTCACGGTTCTCTGGTCTACTCTCTGCTCATCCTCGAATAAAACAACTTCTATCCGGTATCCGCCATCTCTATCGACTTTGACCACCTGTGATTCCGACTTCGTCTTCCGTTTCAAGATGCTTCCCACGGTAACGGTCTCCTGATCCACAAGCAATCCTGATTCCAGATCGAATGCCTTTAAGAGGAGTCTGGCATCCCCGCTGCGATCCCCGCGATTCTCGATGTAAGTGGTCACGTTCAGAAGAACATTTGCACTTGTGACCCTCTCTGGCGATATATCGATATCAGCGATCCTGAGTTCGCTTCTCTCAAAATCTCGGATGCATCCGCAACTGATGACCGATAATAGCAGTATGCCTGCCAACAGCAGGACCCCAGTCTTCCGAATCATTGCTCTAATTATGGGATGGCGGCATATAAAAGTTATCACGAGTCTGTGCGCAAAGTTCCTCCATGTGGTTTCGTGACAGCGACGTTGATCGATGACGCGATTCCATATTCCAGGTGGCAGGGGAAACCGCCCGGAATGATGCAGATACCAGAGAATAAATTTTTATAAAGCAGATAGAGAGATAGTTCCGTGATGAATCTGAAATATCTGTTGATATGGCTGTCTGCATCGATGCTTATCGGATGCGGATGTGCCGCTGCACTTTCGTTCGGTGGCGAAACTGTGCAACTGACAGGCAATCAAACCAGGGATATCGTCTGGGACGAGTCCAACTTTGGAGGATTTTACTATAATCTGAGCGACGGTGCCTGCATCGGTACAGAGACGCTGACGATTACAGGATATAGCCCTGACTCTTATGTCAGTGACCCTGAAGGAGTAACAAGGGAATTTAACATCGCAATCGATCAACCATCCGATGTCATCTGGCATATTGATGGAACAGTCATTAAAGATACTGAAAAAGGCGTAACGTCCGCATCTTACACAAACGATAGTGCAAAAACCGGATACTGGAATGTCTCTGCCGTTGCGAGCAATGCAAACGGCACTGATATGCAGACATGGTGGTGGGCGGTCAATTTGAGTAAACCCTCCACCGGCTACCGAATCTGGGATGCGAATAGGGATATGCCTCTTGACTACACATGGACCGCCCGGAGTTGCACAGGATTCCATTACAATATTAATGATGATATCAGCACAGAGACACTCACCATTCATTTAGGGGGTTATACTGACCGAAACATCGAGGAGGGTGACCTCAAGTACATCACCACAGCAGCCGATATTGACTTCGAATACAACGATTGGGGCTCTTACAAGGTGATCGGTTTTATGGCAGAGAAGTATTTCGCAGGCTATGAGGGGGGTAAAGCGGACATGGTAAGCGAGGATATCCGCCTCCTTTCAAAGGATATGCTAAACAAGGTCTTGATCGATGAAGACGAGAAACATATGATCTCCACGGGCGCATCGCTCGAACTGAAGGAAGGTTATGAATTAAAGATCATACAACTCGATATCGACGGAGGTCAAGCGCAGATCGAACTGCTGAAGAACGGAAGAAGTGTTGACACCGATATTGTGACATCGCCAGACGACTACGTGTACACGGAGGATCTCGGGAAACTGGATGATGTCCCACTTGTCGTGGTCCATATCGACAGCGTCTTTGCTGGTACGGAGTCTGATATGCTCACAATCAATGGCATCTTCCAGATATCAGATGATCTCATCCCTGTAGATACAGGTGAGGACTACGGCGAGATGGAGATCCAATCTGCTTCGGGTTACACGATCACAATGGAAAATTCTGATGACATCGATCTCGAAGCGGGTGAAATAGTCGATATCATGGGAAACCTCAAGTTCCTCGTTGCTGACGACGATGACACTCTCCGGTTTGCGCTGTATGAGGAGATAACCGAGCCTGGCACCCACGATATTCGCGGTACGGTCTACGACACCAATGACCCACCAACCGAATGGGATCACATGAACTTCGAGGGATTCTATTATAACATCGATGACGATCTCGGCACAGAGAAACTGGTTGTTGAAGAATGTAGTGGCAACACCATCCCCGAAGATGGACTC
>JAUWGA010000049.1 GCA_030606635.1 Methanosarcinales archaeon | reverse complement strand
ATACATTTGTCGCTTATCATCTATATCCCCTCAGATATCAGATTACAAGTGATTGGGGATGTGTAAATATAAATGCTTGGATGGTATTATTTCACAAAAATAATGAGTAGGTCAACAAGTGGCTTAACCGATGACCGATGGTTGATCTGTATAAGGGAATGCGAGCAGGATGATTTCACCAATCTGATAATTACGCATGTCTTATTCCAATTGATCATAAACGGCATCAGAATCATCATATCCGGCGAAGAACTGTTCGGCAGTCAGGTGTGCCCATGCTTGTTCTTCATCCGCTGATTCGTCTATCAGAACGATCACTCGAATTGTTTTGTGCGCCTCAAATTTTCCGAATAATGCGTCAGGAATGCTTAATTTGTGATCTGGCGTCACCGCTGCTTGAAATTCATAAGCGTTCATCATACGGATGTTTCTATGATGTGAGGTTCATAAATCTATTGCATCAGCCGCCGCCTGCAAGATCATGAGAGAGTCGAGGGATGTGACGCGTCCGTCGCCGCTGACATCAGCATCCGCGTCCCAGCCGCCGATGGCTGCGATCCGGAGCGCGATCGCGGCGTCCGCGGGGGTGAGGATGCCGTCGCCGTTGAGGTCGCCTTTCTTGCTCAGGGGCAGGCTCGGACCGCCGCCATCCACGATCACGCCGTTTGCTACACGGTCGTCATCGCCGATACCGCCATCGGTTAGCGTTATGACGATGATTCGATCCCCGTCATCATCACTGACCGGAATCTGATACCAGTGAGGCGTGGAGTCCTCCGGTGTCGGCCCATACTTCCAGTATTCCGTACCTGCTGGCACGTTTTCAGGGAACGCCAGCGGAATGTTGACGCTCTCTCCACTGGAGACACCTGTGATCTCGAAACTGAAGAATCCGTAGACCGGATTCAGACTCTCAGGTACTTCTGGCATATCATCAGGTGAGATTGCAGCGAGATCTTCAATTGTGCCCGCGCTGCTGTCGAGATAGACCTCACCTCTGCCTGTGGAAGAATCGACTGGTGTACCGGATGGCGTTTCCAAGAATGTGTATTCGGTGGAGTCTCCACCCAGTATCTCGCCGGTCTCAGCATCCTCGTACCAGCAGTTCCACCGGTATGTTCCTGAATCACCTCCAGTGAACTCGTAGATGTTCCACAACCAGTCATTTGTGGTTGCGTTCCAGACACCGTTGTAAAGCTGGATTTTTGTGTCTGAGAATAGCAATTTATCGATTCCTGGGACGAAGTCTGGTTTGTCGTAATGCGCGTACCTGCAGGTTCCATCTGGCAGGGTCATTGTGATGTATGTCTTTACGGCATGACTGGTAATGGTGGTGGTTTTTAGTCTGCCGTACAGGGTATCCCCCACTCTGAAACTGGTGGCTCTCTCTGTTGCGACTCCTGCAGTTGTGGTTTTGTTGAAGTATAGATCGAGATCGATCGGGGGATCAGTTTCAACCACGTAGGTGGGGTTTGATCCGATTTTCAGATGTATCGGGCTTGGGTCTGTTGAGAAGTTGGCGGTTCCGAGAGCGTCTACTGTGAATGTTTGCGACGATTCGGGGGATGCTGTGTAGTCGTAGTTGGTGACCGCACCGGAATCAGCATCATCGATATACCACAGCACCGTTACTTTCTTTCCTGAATTATTGAAGACTCTTTTGTAGATCGTTTTTCCGGGTTCTACGGATATGTCCTCGTTTTCTGTTTCTGAGGGGGTTGTGCCATGTAATGTGCTCACAACAGTATCGATCACCTGAATCGACTCTCTTGGTGTGATCGTCTCTTCATCACCAACACATGTGACATCGTGCTCGCCTTTGAGACTGTAGATTATGGGCATCTCGATTTTGTTTGCAAACATCAGTGTCAACAGTCTGGCAAAAGCACCAGTCGTAGAATCGTACTGACCTGTTTCATTGAGCGGGAAAAACTCAGTGATCCAGATTGGCTTATCTCTATTTTCGTACTTTTGGATCACATCTTCGACTTTTTTGATATTCTCGTCAAATTCTGCATTTGGTTTTGCGTAATAATGGATGGCTACTTTGTCCATATAAAAATTATTATTATTGTTGCCACCATTTTTTGTTATGTTGTCGTACATTGCATCAAAGTACATAGTGTTGAATTCTTGTCCATCATTGCCATAGAGATCGCTTCCCATGCCAAGACCGGCACATAAGACCACTGCGTCTTTGTTTGCGGATTTTGCTGCGTTGTAAGCAGGAATGAGTCTCTTCTCAACGTAATCTTTCGGAGGGATGTGATCGTGATTTGGGTTTGCGGTTTTATTACCGTAATCTACCTCGTTACCCACCTCGAAATACCTGACCGGTCTTATCAGTCCGGGCATGTCGTTTACCCCATCCCCATCGTACCGCTCAACTATGTGGTACACATAATCAGAGTACTGGTCGGCGGTTATCGCATCGGACGATGATATGTTATTATTATCCTGATTTAACACCATTAATAATTCAGGAGAGTCCTCGTCCTGATATAGTTTAACCAGATTGTCATATCCTGACTGGTATGTCATCTTCCTGCCGCAGAACGTCTCCATGTTGTAAGGGTAGTCCCAGTTTGCGTGATCCCATTCTGATCCGGTCAGATCGCTGGTTTCAAGATCATACCACCATGCACCATCACGGATGATTCCAAAGTTTTTAATCTTCTCTTTGTATGCGGGGAAGTCCTCTGCCCATTTATACCAGTGGGTGTTGATGCCGAGCCGGGAGCGGGTTATTTCAGGGGGAAGCCGCGGATGCCTGTGAGCGGGTATCTGTCGATGCTGGTGCTGCCGGGGATGTCATATTGGACGTCGCCGATGCCGTCACGGTTGGAGTCGGTGCCGGTGTAGTCGGAGTAGTAGTTGCCAACGGATCTAGAGTCCCACTGGTTGGTGCCGGTGTCGTATGCGTTGTAGTTGGTGTTGGTGATGAGCGTGTTGTGATAGACGATGTTGCTCGAAGAATACATGCCGATGCCGTAGTCGTTGTTCGATACGGTGTTGCTCGTCAGCGTGTTGTTGCTCGAAGAAGATAGGTGGATGCCGTACCAGTAGTTCTTCGATACAGTGTTATCAGAGATGTTGCAGTGATCTGCATTGTAAAGATAAATCCCAGCCTCCCCGTAACCAGTCGCTCCCGTAACCGTAAACCCTGATATATCCACATAATCTGCGGTAACCTCGAACACATGATCCCCCACATCCACCCCCCGCACCGTCAACACATCAGCACCATCACCGATCAGCGTAATCTGCTTGTCCACATCCACATTCTCATCATACGTCCCCGCATGCACGTAAATCGTATCCCTCGGACAGGATGCATTTATTGCATCCTGAATCGACTCGCCCGGATTCACATGTAACTCCGCACCAGTCCCACACCCGCCGCCTCCGCGCCCACGCCTGCGCCCACCACGAGCACCGCGGCGGCTGCGAGCATCAGGATCACAAGCACACGCACACACATCTTCGCTGGCAAAACAGTTCGGAATTCATCGCTTTGGTTACGTCTGTTCACAAGAATCACATCCCTGGTGTTATTCACCAAACCAACCCCTTACTATAAAAACTTAACCGCCGCGATTGCCTGAACCCCAAAACCCCTCTGCACCGACACCAGCACCGGAAACGAGTTTACGCGCCTCGCATGCCTCTATAAATATGATGTTAATCGTCCCATCAACGACATCGTGCATCTCGTAATAGAGCGCAGCATCGATGGCGATCCCGACAGCGCCGATAATCACCATCTTCTGGTCACTATTAGAGTGTTACCACCCCGGCTACAGAGTTTACGAGAGGCACTATCCAAAAGGATAGTGGGTTCCACTATATAAATTTGGTAGCGCCTTCGTTATCCCATAACCCCTTGCGGCACCTCGGTCAGCACCAGGTATATCAAGAATCCGATAGCTCCGATCAGCAGTATTCCCGCACCCGCGACCTTTGCGATCATCATAAACTCCTCTCTGGTCGGTTTCCTCGCAAGTTTGAGTATCCTTGTATACTCGGAGAGTTTGAACGAAGTGATGGACGCCATGTTTAGCAGACAAAGTCGATGCCGTATTTTCTGATGACGTTCGCCGTGCCAGAACCCTTTCCGTAGATCTGCGGTGATTTAACGCCTGTGACTACGAGCATGGTGCGTACCTTGTTCTCAAGCGACGGATCGATCTGCGCACCCCATATCAAGCGGGCATTCGGATCGACCCGCTGGTACACTTCCTCAACTACACCCTCCGCCTCAGCAACGGTCATATCTGGTCCGCCGACCACGTTCACGAGCGCTGATGTTGCGCCTGATATGTCCACATCGAGAAGCGGACTTCGAAGCGCCTTTTTAACAGATTCTGTCGCCTTGTTTTCGCCGTCTGCCTCGCCAAGCCCGATCATTGCTACGCCGCCTTTCTGCATGATCGTCCGTACATCAGCGAAGTCGAGGTTGACCAGTCCGGGTTTTGTGATCAGTTCGGTGATGCCCTTTACCGCACGCATCAGAACCTCGTCACAGACCTTAAACGCAACCTGAAGCGGCAGCCTCGGCACCACTTCCATCAGCCGGTCGTTCGGGACGACGATCACGGTGTCAGATACCTCCATGAGCCGCTTGAGCCCTGCCTCGGCATTGCTCCTCCGAATCGAGCCCTCCGCTGTGAACGGGAGCGTCACGATTGAGATTGTAAGTGCGCCAGCCTCTTGTGCTGATTTCGCAACGACTGGTGCTGATCCTGTACCTGTACCCCCGCCAAGCCCGGATGTGATAAATACCATATCTGCGCCTTCTACAATACTCTGGATCTCGTCCAGACTCTCTTCAGCGGCAGCCTCCCCGATCTGCGGCATGCTGCCAGCACCGAGCCCCCTTGTGGTCTTGCGCCCGAGCAAAACCTTCCGGCTGGCATTGATATACAATAGATGCTGGGCGTCTGTGTTCACAGCAGCCAGATCCGCGCCTGTGATACCTTCCTCCATCATCCGCTGGATGGTGTTCGAGCCGCCGCCGCCGCATCCGACCACCGCGATATTGGTCTTTAATTCTGAGAGAATCTTCTCGAGTTCCTCATCGGCTTCGGTGGATTGGTCATGCCGATATATTGGCGAGTCTATCTCCATTTCCGCTCGAGATAATGCTTCTTCTACAATGGATTTCATAATTCAATCCTCCAGTATATTATACGCGCCTTTTGGTACTTAAGCATGATTGTGACTTCCTCCCCGCTACAAGTAGCGGGGCTTCCTGATTCATAGCGGTTGCTCATACAACCATCTCCACCGGCGTTAATTCCCCGCAGTCCGCGGGTACATATCTGTTCTTGATGTTGATTGCGGCGTTGTGATCCCGCCCCATGACTGCCCAACAGTCAGGACATCGGTATGTCCTCAGTGATAGCGGCATCGACTGGATACTATCGCAAACAGAGCATTGTTTTGATGTGTTTCTCGGATTAACCAGTTCTACGATCCCACCAGCGTATTCTGCTTTGTAGGTCGTGAAATTGATTAACATGCTCCAAGATGCATCGTGAATTGATCTTGCGAGATGATGGTTCTTAACCATGTTTTTGATCTGCAAGTCCTCAAATACAATTTGATCATAGGCATCTGCAAGTATCCGGCTTGTTTTGTGTAGATAGTCCTTTCGAGCGTTTCTCACTTTACGATATATCCCTGCAAGGACAATTTTTTGTTTATTCCGGTTACTCGATCCCTTCTTTTTCCGTGACAGGTCTCTATGCGATTTCTTCACCTTTGAGTCGTACTTATCGAGTGTTTTAGGATTCTCGATCTCTGTACCGTCTGATAGTGTCGCAAGCGTTGTTATCCCAACATCCACACCAACAGATGTTTCAATCTCCTTTTTCTCTACATCTGGTAGTTCCACGCTGAAGGATGCATACCACTGATCGCCATCGCGCTTGATCGTGCAGGTCTTGACTATCCCCCCGATCTCTCGATGCTGGAAGATTCTTATCGCTCCGATCTTCGAGAGATGGAGTTTACCATCTTCGATCTTATACCCCGTTCCGTAAGGATCGGGATATGTGAAACTATCGTACCGATTCCTGCCCTGAAATCGCGGGTATCCGGAGGTCTCGCCATTCTTAACGCGTCTGAAAAAGTTCTGAAAGGAGGCGTCTACACGACGCAAGACGTTTTGAAGGATGTGAGCGTACACACCCTGATAATCTATATATTTCATCCACGCGGCTTGATCGTAATATGATAGTCCGCAGTGACAGTCCTGATATGCTACTTTCCGGTCGTGTAAGGAGTCGTTGTATAGTTTCCGGCACATAGAGAGAACGTGCAGTAATATGATGTTTTGCTTCCGCGTGGGATAAATCCGATATTGGAATGTCTTACGCATCTTACCGACAAACTCTTTAATAGTATCACTCAAACAGTTTCTTCACCTTTGGTAGTGCTGAAGTCAGTGCAAAGACGACTGCCCTGTCGCCTGCATGAATCTGGTGGGTGCCTCTGGGCACAATCACATCGTTATCATGCACGATCGCGCTTACTATGGCGCCTTTCGGGAACTTGATCCTATCAAGGGTCTTCTTTGTCATCTTTGATCCGGGTGCTGCTATCAACTCGATGATCTCTGCCTGTTCACCCTCGATGGTTGCGAGCGACTCAACACCAGCACCCATGCTGACGCGCAGGACGCCGTCGATGGTTGCCTGTTTTGGCGAGAGTGCCGCATCGATGCCGACCATCTCAAAGAGTTCCATGTACTCGGATCGATCGACCTTGGCGATGACTTTCTTTGCGCCGAGTTGCTTTGCGAGCAGCAGGCAGAGAAGGTTTTTCTCGTCGCTGTCGATCGTTGCGATGACCACATTCATCGCACCCGCGCCTTCTGACCGTAGAAGCGCTTCATCGGTGCCGTCACCGTGTAGAACCAGTGCACTGGAAAGCGCACCTGCGACCTCCACACACCGATCCTCGTCTGCCTCGATGATCTTGAGATCGACATCGCCGCGCTCTGCAAGCAGCCTTGCGATGTAGAACCCGACAATGCCGGCGCCAACGATCATCACCTTGCTACGTATGTTCGTGCCGCCTCCAAACATCTCTTCGATCTCGGTTATGGCTTCCTGCTTTCCAATAACGATTATATGGTCATCTTCGTGCATGACATCGCTGCCGTGCGGAATCAGGACATCCTTCCCCCTGACAAGCGCGCTGATGACGCAGCAATCAGGAATCTCCGCATCCGCAAGCGATACTCCATCGAATGTCGTATCCCTGCCAACCTTGAACTCCATCATCTTGACCCTGCCATCGGCGAATGCTTCCATACCGACCGCAGATGGTACTGATATGATCCCTGCAACCTCTGAGGCAAGCGTCAGTTCAGGGCAGATCATATAATCCATGCCGATCTCTTCCCTGTGCGCAGTCGGCTTGTTTATATACTCAGGATTCGAGACCCTGGCTATCGTCGTGCACGTCTTCTCATCCTTTGTTAGCAGCTTCGTAGCGATGCAGGCGACGACATTGATCTCATCGTTGCCTGTAACAGCAACCACAAGGTCTGCTGGCAGAACCTGCTTTAAGATGCTTACATTGGCACCATTTCCTTGAATGACCTGCACATCCAGTTTACCCGCCCTTTCGCAGGATTCTTCCCTCTTATCGATGAGGATGATATCGTTATCCGCATACAATGTTTTTGCGATCGAGTACCCAACCTCCCCTGCACCGATAATTGCGATCTTCATCCGGTTTAGAGCCCCATCGCCTTGTTTGTCATCGTAATCGATCGCACCGCATCGCTCTCGATCTCAGTCATAGCCCGGATGCAGTCGATGTTCTCAGGTATTACGTCAGATTCCTGGTGTATCGCCTGAAACAGGTACAACTCGCAATCAGAGACGCTGACCGACTCCTCCCATATGCAGTTCTCCCACATATCGCTGCGTGGGCGGTTCATATCGCGTGCCAGTTCCATGACCTCCGCGGTCGAAGCCATCCCCTCACCGATGATCCGAATTCTTGAGTTTTCATCGAGAGCCTCGAGCACATCCTCAGACGTGCACGCCTCTTTCAGGTCCATGTTCACGATATGCAGGTGCATAAGCGTCGTTGGAACCTTGATCGCGACGGTATCGATATCGATCCCGGGAAGCACCGTCTTCACATCAGGTCCGTGATGGGACGGCATCTTCAGTTCAGGCACGATCGCATTTATGGGACCCTTCTTAATGTCCCCGGGATCGGCAGATCGCCTGCAGAGCGTCGCACGCACCTTCTCGACACCGAACTCGGCATCAAGCGTTGATAGGACCCTGGATAGTCCTGTTGTGTTGCAGGAGACGACCCTTGCATAATCGCATCCGAACGCCTCATCGTAGTTCGAGTGCGCATTAAACGAGATTCCAGCGAGTTCGTGATCCTCTCCGCCCTGCCACATCGCTTTTATACCGGCGGCATCGTAGAGTGCCTTGTTAGGTGCAGCAATCTTGTTAGGCGTGCAGTCCACAACAACGTCCCCTATCTCGAGCATATCCTCAACCGTGCCGCTCACTTCCATTCCGGCAGCCTCAAAGTCGGGTTCCCTGCCGGCAAGCACGTACAGCGGATATCCCTTCTCAAGTGCCATCCGAGCCTCGAAGTTCGGGCGCGTCTTTGCCACACCCAGAACCTCCATATCCGACTGGAGCGCGGCAGCATCTGCTACACGTTTTCCAATCGTTCCATAGCCATTAACCACAACTTTTACAGACATAGTTACCCCTGTATAGTCGCTTTTTCATTGGTTATATCTATTTCGCTGATTCGCCCGTGCACGGTTGTCACATCGCCAAGGATGCTGCGTAGTTCGATCGCATCACCATTTACGGCGATGTAAACGACATCCTCTGCAAGAACTGTTCCGTCCGGTTTTACCACCGTTAGTTCACACATGAGTTTGGGTATGCTGGGTTGGGGGATAAAACTTTTGCGTCTGCTCGAGGGTACCACGCTCATATAATGTATCGGCGCAAGACATCGCCTACATTCGTGATTGATTCAACACCACGCAATGCGGGCACTCCCGCGGAAGAGATACCTTAATAGAACAAAGTTTGAATGATAAACAAATATATCGCAGTGATCGCCGGCATGAGCATGATGCTGATGATGGTGACGATACGGATACCAATGATACAGATGATAACGAGGTGATTAAGGTGGCAGATTTGAGCAATAAAACGATACTGATGGTTATCGCACCATCGGATTTCAGGGACGAGGAACTCTTCGTCCCAAAGGATTTTTTCGAGAAGAATGGGGCAGAGGTCGTGATAGCATCTGAGAAGAAGGGAACAGCGAAAGGGATGCTTGGCGGGACCGTGTCGGTCGATCTTTCCGTACATGATGTCGTTATCAGCGATTATGACGCCGTTGTCTTTGTCGGTGGCTCAGGCGTTGAATTGCATAAACTCTACGAGAATGATGCGTACCTGAAACTGGCAGCGGATGCGGACAGTTCCGGAAAGGTCATCGGTGCGATCTGTCTCGGTCCGATGGTTCCTGCAAGCGCAGGCATCCTGTCAGGAAAGGATGCGACCGTCTTCGAAAGCGGCATATCATTCATCACCGGGAAGGGTGCAAATTACACTGGCGCGGGCGTGACCCGGGACGGCAGGATCGTTACGGGGGAAGGTCCTCATGCGGCAGAGGAGTTTGCACGGGCGGTTGCCGGAGCACTGACACTTGGGTGATTGAGAATCCATGACACCACATCTTGATCCATGGGCATCTGCCGGCATTGACGACTACTCGAAGTTATTCGAGGAGTTCGGGATACAATCATTCGATGATCTCTCCCAGCCTGTCCCGGATCCGTGTCCGTTCATGCGAAGGGGGATCATCTTCGGGCACAGGGGCTATGAGCCAGTACTGGACGCGATCGTCCACAAAAAGCCTTTCGCGGTGATGAGCGGTTTCATGCCGTCCGGGAGAAACCATCTCGGAAACAAGATGGTGATGGAGGAGATCATCTGGCATCAGCGCATGGGCGGCGATGCATTCGTCGGGATTGCCGATATGGAGGCGCATTCGGTCCGCGGGATGTCGTGGAAGGACTGCCGGCGGATCGGGGTTGAGGATTATATCCTCAGTCTGATCGCGCTCGGATTTGAACCTGACGGGCACATCTATTACCAGTCAGAGTGCTCTGATGTACGCGATCTTGCATTCGAGCTCGGCACGAAGACGAACGTGTCCGAACTCTCCGCGATATACGGATTCAGCGGCGAAACAAGCATTGCGCACCTCCAGAGTGCGCTTGTGCAGAGCGCTGACATACTCCAGCCGCAGATCGGGAGGTACGGCGGTCCAAAGCCGGTCGTGATCCCGGTCGGCGCTGACCAGGACCCGCACATCAGGCTCGTGCGTGGGCTTGCAAGCAAGATGCGGATGTTCCGGTGTGAGATCAGGTCGGTTCACGATGTGCAGCATTACACAAGTGTGGAGAGTGCAAAAGGGATGCGGATCTCCAAGCATGAGGTCTACGAGAGCACCGGGCAGTACATCAGCGTGCGAGGCAAATC
>JAUWGA010000114.1 GCA_030606635.1 Methanosarcinales archaeon | reverse complement strand
GGACGCACTCTTCTTCGCAGTCTCTGCCGTCGTCCCTTCTGCCGCCGGTGCAGTCGTCTCTGCCGCCGCGGGTTTCGTCTTCGTCGGTGCTGGCGTCGGTGTCACGTGCTCGCTCGGCGGCGCAGATGTCGCGGTTGCGGTCGCTGTCGCCGATGCTGCCGGTGTTTTCGTTGCGGTCACGGCAGGCGTCGGGGTCTCGAACCATCCTGGCGGGTACGTGCCGCCGCCTCCGCCGCCGGTTGGTATTGAACCGACAAGCCCGAAGGTACCACCAAGTTCTTCCGGCGCCTGCACGTCATCACTGACGCAAACCGCGGAGAGCGTTCCGGTGCCGGATGCATTCCACGCCCATACTGTGATGTTTACCCATTCGCCTGAACCGACGGTCTCATTTATGGACGTGTTTGTGGTGCCGTTCGTCCATGTCTCGTTCATGCTAACGTTGTAGGAGTCGGTGGCGTTCCCGGGTTCGCCAGCAGTCCAGCTGTAGTTCACCCAGAAGCGGCCCGTGGTGTTCGCAGGGTTTGTGGTGTTTGTAAGGTTTGTGGGGTCTGGCGGTATGTATGTTGCCGATGCCAGAACAGGCGAGATGCAAACCGCAAGCATTGTAGCAGCAAAAGCGATCAAGATCGCCCCGTTGCACTTTTTCCGGATGCTTCTACTAACTTTCATCATACCCGCGCCGCTGTTTCCTCAGAAGTGTCCACGCCCGCTGCTGCTGCCGCGGCGCAGACTGACGCCACAAGCGTGTGTGCATGAGTACGTGTGTCGGATGTAAGCATTTGCAATCGTTTCATCCTGCCCGGTGTTGTGCCTGCATCCCATGAGTTGACCTGTATGTTCGTTCCTGTGTGGGCGGATCTCGCCCACCGTTTTCGATTGAGTGCCCATAAGGCGCGTATGGGAAGCGCTGCTCAGATCGCACGATTCACGTATGCGGCTCACCCGATCCCGTGCACATAGACCTCGCAGTACTCGTCGCCGTGGCTCAAGAGCTTCCTGACCTCAAGTTCAGCCATGCCCCGGAAAGCACAGTGCATCGCACCCCGAAAGATTCCGCGGCAGACGTGACACGCCTCGGCATCATCTGCAAGCGGGCATTTGTGCACAGTGTAATGCGCGGTACTGCCCCTCACATCCCACTCCGACTCACGCCCTGGTATCTTATCGATCCGTGCAAGCGCATCCTTAAACTTATCAGCAGTCCAGACCTCGCCATACTGCTTCGCATAGTTATGTATGACCTGCCTGCCAATCCTTCTTCCAAAGACTCGCATGTGCCGGTCAGAGTTGATATTTCTCTCCTTCAGGAACGTTGAAAGTTCGCGTAACGGCTCATCGAAGACATCCTTGACCCCCACATAATCGAGCAGTTCCTTGATCTTTTTCTCGACCTCTGGTTGGTGTTTCAGTGCCATCACGTTACTGGTGATCTGGTAATCGTAATTGAGTCCTGCCGATTCGAGCATGCACAAAAAGATGTTCTTTAATTTGTCCACCGCGCGCATACTCCGGTAGCCATGGTGTATCGTTATATCCTCACCATCAATATCCATCCGGTTGACGATGCGTGAGGTCTCAGCGACGCGCTTTAAGTCGAGGAGCACCTCCTGCAGCGGCATATCCTCTGACAACTTCTCGCAGAGGCATTCGGATGTCATGATCGCTCTTGGCACCTTGCCGATCAGGAGATCCTCATAGAACTTCCTGTGCAGCGCGACGATCTCGTAGTTTGCCGCACTGTACTCGTGGATCAATGATCTCCAGAATTCCGGTTTTGCATGAAGTTCCTTAACCGTCTCCTGCATACAACCAACATTCTTTAAAAGATCGTTATATGCTTCATTCGGGCTTGCTCTCTGTTCAAAATCGATCTTGAGCGTGTCGAGGTGCGAGCGCATCTCTGTGATCCCGAGCGAGAAGGATGTCAGGTATGACCCGATGATTCCTGCAAGAAACTGCCGCTTGTCATCGTCTATCCCCTTGATCTCCGCATGGACACTCGATGGGCTCTGGTCATCATCCGCGGTCATGCTTATCAGCGCGTCCCAGTAGAGACCGGTGCAGAGATTTCGTATCGCTTCCTCGAATTCGGAGATGGTTGTCACCTCGGATGGATCAAAAACATGATCCAGAACATCTTTTTCGATGATAAGGTCTTTTGTCTGCGTAAGCATGTAATCGAAGATCGGTTTCGGGACGATTGTCTGATCTTCCCTAATCTCCCGGAGCGTTGCGATCAGGAACGTGGCGTCCTTGACGCTGCCGTAATACTGCAAAGCGACATCGGTTAAGTCGATGGCATCCCGTATCGCAGCACTGAGATTTCCCTTATGCTTTTCGAGGAGCGGCTCGATCTTCTTCAGATGTTCATCCTCGAGCGCGATGTGTTTTCTGAGTACCATTGTCTAATCCAGATGCGGCGTGTAATTTAAAAAACCTTTTGGATAACACAGCACCCATGATATGTGATACACCGCGGCTTATGGGATGGCAAGTGGGCACGAAACCCACCATCCCGACCGGAGTGTGTAACCATTCCGCAATCTCCACACCATCTGGCACCTGGTATCAACAGGCTACCCGTAATGTGCGGTTTTTGTCACGCTTTGTCCTCTAAAAGACATTCTCTCGATTTTTAGTATCAATCGAGTATATACAAGTGACATTACAGAGTGTAGAAACGAGAGAGGCGCGAGAAGGCGCGCAAGTGACCGGCTTTGCGCGGATGTCTCTTGATGAACCAAAAAACAAAAAGGAGACGTGCGAAAAATGAGAAGAATCCAACTCTTGCTCGACGGCTCAGAATCCTCTGAGGTCGCGGCAAAACACGCAATAAAAATGGCATCGAAGTGCGATGCCAGGATTGTGCCTGTTGAGGTCATCGACACTCGCAGGTTCAGAACGTCAAAGGTCATCGAGACGGCGAGGGCCGGGATGGACGCGTATCTCAAGGACCTTGCAGAGAAGGCGCAGGCATGTTGTGACGTAACGATCGATGCTGCAAAGACGATCACAGCAAATCCTATCCGGGACATCCTTGCAGAGACAAAGTCAAGCGGATGCGATCTGATCGTCCTGGGCGCTTCCGGATACACGCACGGCACCATCAACGATATCGGAGCAGCAGTTCTCAGGGATGCGAAGAAGAACGTGCTTCTGGTGCGGGATCGACTGGAGAACGACCGGTTCTACAAGAAGATCCTCATGCCGACACCTGTGTCCGGGTCTGATGACACGGCGAAGCATGCGGCAGAGATTGCGGGGCAGTTTGGCGCAAACCTCGTGGGATGCGGTGTCATGAACACTATGGATACGGTGCAGAGTGAGCGCATCGTGTATCTTCCTGAAGCTGCAACAGGGCGGCGCCACCTTGGCGAGCGCGTCACGCTCTCGAAGGCTGCGGTGGACATGAAGAGACGCGCACTCCTCAATCGTGCAACGCGGGCGGTTGACACTCTGCTTGAACCTGCCCGGCGCGCAGGGATTCACACGGAGTCGGTGGTACTCGATGGCAACCCTGCAGAGAAGATTCCATCGTTCGCAGCGGAAGGGGACTTTGACCTGATGGTACTCGGGTATCGGAACAGAGGCATGTTCTCACGGATACTCTCCGGCAACCTGTCAGAAGATATCGCAACGAGCGCACCATGCTCGGTATTTGCGGTAAAGGAGAGTTAAGTTATTTAAGTTAATCAGAGGTGATTAAAATGGTAAAAAGACTACAACTATTGGTAGACGGCGCGGCAGATTCGGATGCTACAGCCAGACACGCTGTGATCATGGCTGACCATCTGGATGCCGAGCTTGTGGCGACAGAGATCAGGAACTCACGCTGGTTCGATTCCTACCGGAAGACCGAAGCTGCGAGACATCTGTTCCAGGATAAGCTTGCAAGAATCAGCGACATGGCATCGGATCACGGTGTCGAGATACGCGATGTGCGGCAGAAGGCAGTTGGCGACAGACCAAAGGACATCCTGAGGCTGGCGCACGAAATCAACCCGAATATACTGGTATCAGGTGCGCGTGGTGGCATCATGGCAGGACAGGGTCTCAGCGATCGTGCAGCAGGACTCTTCAACCTTTCGAAGTATAACCTGCTCCTCGTCAAAGACCTGGACCACGACATGGGCGAGTACAAGAAGATTCTTGTCTCGGCAGACAGCCCGATCAACATAGCGGATTGTGCCACGAATATCGCTTCAGGATATGATGCGGAACTGACCGCGGTTCAGGTTGTGGACCTCGAAGAAGGGCTTGTCAGGGAACGGGTCGTTTACCTGCCAGAGGCTGCCGCGTCATCCGGGGCAGGAAGGCAGCGCAGAAGGCTTGGTGAGGTCGTGAAGACTCCGGATACCCTGCTTGCCAAGATGAAGGAGAACCGGATGACGAGGGGCGAGGCGCTTGCGGACGCTGTTGCTGATGTCGCGCGTGACAAAGGAGTATCTGCAAGCTCGCAGGTACTGGTGGGTAAACCCAGTGATGAGCTCGCAAGGCTCACCAGACGGGAACGCTTCGATCTTCTGGTCATGGGATCAAAGAACGAGAGCGTCCTCAAAAGGCTCATGCACAAGACTGCACCGGAAGCAATCGCCCGAAAGGTCCACAGTTCGGTCTTTGCAGTGCGAAAAGTAGTAGCATGATCGGGGTTCGGGCAGGGGACCGAACGATCCCCTGATCCATACCCCGGCTACTACTGTTTTATTATTTTATGGATTATACCTTCTTTCCTTTCGTGTCAACGATGTATACTTCAAGCAGGTCATCGAGCACTGCTGCATTGATCCTGATATTGTCTGCTGCCTCTGCAAGTTCCCAGTAAGTGACGTCTTCGTTTTCGCAGAACCTGGCTGTATAGACGTTTGAGAATGCAAGAGGCATCGCAAGTGTGTTCTGAATCCATTTCACGAGGATTCTGGACTGGGTGCCCCTACTCACCTCGGAAAACGAGACGTGCGAGTCGAACTCGTTGACGATATCGCGACCGTACTTCCTGAGAAACTTCTGTACCTTGCCGTCGTAATTCTCCTGGATCGCCTGGGCTACCTTGCAGATCGCCGAGAGCGATCTGTTAATCTCATCCTCACTTACGCCATTTGATTTAAGGATGTCTGTTATGGTTCTAATACGCGAATTATCCGGATTTACCATACCATCATCCATTATCGGTATTCCAGCCAGATCCTCGACAGCCAGCAGGTTTAAGTCTGCAATACCGTTTGCCAGTCTGCGCGCGTCCCTGTACGAATGTTTCGTAAGCTCTGCGAATATGCAGTAGACCAGTTCAGTCCATCTGGAGCTCTCGTCTTCCCACCGATAATCCGCGGGGAGAAGATGACGGTACTCTTTATAGATCTCCCTGATCAGTGTCTCCAGGGCAGCAACCTTCTCGAGTCTTGTCTCTTTCTTTGATACTTTCTTCATTCGTGCCATCCTTAACGCCTCCTTATGTGTGCGGATGCGAAACCACTGCTTGTCTATACGCATCATTTGGGTTTATTAAATCTTTTGGGCTCGCCTCATTGGCGATGGTGTGCCCAAGTCCGGTATATCCCCACCATCGCCCCGGAGTGGGTATGTGACCCACTATTCCGGAGTGATTGCCCACTTTTCCAGTCTCGGTGTGCATACTTCCAATTTAAGTGCCAACAGAATATATATCGATGTGCATTCGTAGGGGAAGAGAGAACGAACTGCTCAAACACCATGCCAAACGATACCAACCTCG
>JAUWGA010000076.1 GCA_030606635.1 Methanosarcinales archaeon | reverse complement strand
ACGTACCGGACAGGCGAGGTCTGGCGGCTGAAGAACGAATACGAGATCGTGGTAGGTCCGGTCAGTTCAACAGGAAGCAGCGTCTGGATCGACCTGGCGCACAACGGGGTGTCAGTCCAGAGGGAACTGGTAAGCGAGGGCGGAGTCTTCGAGTATGAGATCAAGAAGGACTGGATCAAGTCAAAGAGCAATGCCGATGACGACCTCTATGGAACCGGACATGAGACCTACAAGCACAGAAAGTCAGGGAAGAGCAGTTACACGACCATCGTCGATCTCGAAGTCGATGATATCTTCACCAGCGGCATGATGGGCGTCGTCACATTCAAGGGACTGATCATCAAGTCCCGCATTCACATCGAGACCGAGAACAAGCCATGCTACACCTGCCATGTCGATGGATACCGGTACTACGCCCCCGAGGACGGCGACAGTTATGTGGTTCTCAGGAACACAGGCGCAGATGGCGATCACGACGATTCGGATGACATCACCATCGGACGGGTTCCGATCAACTTCACAGAACACGAACACCGGATGCAGTATGTACAGTCAGGATGGGATCTCGGCTACGGATACCTGCTACAGATCACAGAGATCGATCTTGTGGGCAGGAAGGCTGTAGTGGAACTCTCGAAGGACGGTAAGGTCCTCCAGCGCGAGGTTGTTCCTGAAGGCGAGATGTTCAGGTACAATACCACAATAACTGATAAAGAAGGGCATACGATGAAGGACGTGACAGTCTTTGAGATGCGGATCGCGGAGGTGTTCAGGCGATGAGTATGAAGCGAATGGCACGAAATATAAGAGGGGATGGATTTAGTCGTGCCATCCACACGATCGGTCTATTTATGTCATCCGTTATAAACGCTATGGAGCGCGCCACCCGCGTGACGCCGAAGATACATCCTAAAAATATATTAATATTCACAATCATACTGACACTGATAATCACGATAGTGCCGCTTGCGCCGGCAGCAGATACCAACACCAGCAATGGTAACAGTAGTACCAGTGCCAGCACCGGAACAAAGTTAGTCCAGATCGAGGATGCGTGGTTCATGTCGCCAGATCTCTGGGTCACGGACGCGGACAAGACCGTTAGCGGACACAACTTATCCGATCTGCAGAAAGACACGAAGTTCATGATCGGCGGCGAACCGGCCACCTTCCACGTGGACACGCTCTTGCATGGCGCGTTCGGCGGCGACTGTTTCGACTGCCACCAGATCGGCGGTATTGCGCCGCCTGATGTCTGGATCGATATAGATGCATTCGGAAAGTCGGTACATGCAGGTCTCAACCGCAATGCCACATACAACGCAACCATGACCAGTCTCATGAACAAAGCGTGCTGGGCATGCCACAGCAACTTAACATCGGATGGTGTAGAGCCATACGATCACCCTCCCGATTACTGGGATCCAAAACCGTGCGTCACATGCCACGAACATGCCCTCTTCGATGCCCCGCCGATATACGAGCACTTCTACAAAGGCGGGAGCGGCGCGGGCATAGATATCAGGGTCGAGTGTGTCGATTGCCACTTAAACGGCACGGCTGAGCACGAAATAATCCCTGAGATGACTCACGGGGCAGAGGCGTCCCATTACGCATCGAGAGACGTGCTTCCAGCGACAGATAACTGTTCGGTCTGCCATCAGGACGTGGAGGGCGGCGCGGCGTTTGGGGATGCTTCGCAGGTCTTTGCGCATGACAAAGGCGGAGCGTGCGATGACTGCCACGGCGTTGTCAAGACGTTCCATGACCGCGAACTGGTGATACCTCCTGAACGGACATGCAAGGACTGTCATACCAGCGCAGAGGCGGTGGATAAATACGGGACTCCCGGGCAGATCAGGACACACTATCCCGGAGCGCCTGAAGAGAGCATTGATACCACAGAGGTCGATGAGACGCTCGTCTGCGACAAATGCCACAACGGAACGATCCATAGCCCGTATCTTACCAGACACCTGAATGCGAGCAACGAGACCGCGTTCAAGGGCTACTGCTTCGACTGCCACGCAAAAGGCGGCACCTTCCCGTACCCGTCCCGCACCCAGATCGACAAACTGAGTCATGGAAAGGCGACAGAATGTATGGCTGTAAACTGCATCGAGCCGTGCCACAACGCAAGCGGTGTGAGCAGGTTCCACGAGCCGACCGATGTCGTGAGCGGGTACTTCGGGCTTGCGCCGAGCGGTGCGGGTTCCCTATGCACAGACTGCCACCCGAAACACATGAGACTCGGCGAGTTCGAAGAAGAGGTTGACTGTCTCGAATGCCACCCCGGATACGGGGCAGCGCATTACAGCGATGCGATCGTCGAAGAGGTTAACAAGTCCTACACATGCGCGCTCTGCCACAATGAAAATGCAGATCGGTATCACAATCTCACTTATACTTACGGAGAGGACGGGACCAGGGTTGATGAATCATGTTATGCCTGCCATGCCCGCGACACGAACTTCACAGAGTCGCAGACCCTGACTTATGGCGCGGGAGAGGTGCGCGGCGGCATTATGGTCGCAGGCGAGGTTAAGGTGATCGATGTGGCAGAGGCGTTTACGTGTACCGAGTGCCACAACGTCACGGATACGCCGTTCCATTACAGTCCGTATCCGCTCGGAAGCTCGCAGGACCCTGGCTGGGATGGCTGGGTCGCAGGCGTCAGGGTAAGGGATTGCAAGGACTGTCATACCTATTATGGCGGGAAGTCGCCGTTTAATGCGACCGATATGAGCGGCACTTCGCACGGATACGAAGATGACTGTTATGTCTGTCACGGCGGCAGGGATCCGATCACATTCCACACGCTCGAGGTCTTCGATGTGACCCCGCACGTCTCTGAGATCTCGATCACACCCAATCAAGTCCATGCAGGCGAATCGGCGGTGCTGAACGCGAAGGTCGTGACCGGATGGAAGATGGAGATGAGGTATATCGAGTATTTCGTTGATATACCCGGTGAGAAGGGAGATGGGATTCCGCTTACTTTCACACGTACCGAGTATTACGGGCAGGCAACCGAAGCTACTGCGGTCGTCAATACGACCGGGTGGTCGCAGGGCAGGCACACGATCTTTGTCCAATCGCTTGACTCACGCGGGATCTGGAGCGATCCGAGACCTGCGCTGCTCACCGTGACCAGACCGAAAGGTGTGCTCGAAGCGACGTTCCTGCGTAGGGAGATACTCTTTATAGGTGCAATCGCAATAATACTACTAATCATCGCAATATTCTATAGGATCAGGGGCAGAACGATGAAATGACCGATGGGGAGATCTTACTATACGCGGCACTGGTATGCGAACTGCTTGTAGTGATAGCGCTGCTAGTCTACGATAGATACCGGATCAGTACCACCCACATCCTGACCATGGCCCGGCTGGCGCTGTTGCTCCAGAGCGCCGCGATAGGTTTGATGGCATACTATTTCATCAATGATAATTTTAGCGTCCTTTATGTGTGGCAGTACTCTGCAAGCGGGATGACGCTTCTTTATAAGATAGCGGCGGTCTTTGCAGGGCAGCAGGGAACGTACCTGTTGTGGGCATGGGCATCCGTCCTTGCGGTCTGGTTCATCATAGAGGATTACGGATTTAAGAATCCGCTGCAGCGGAAGACTGAACTCATCGCGATGATCATATCGATCTTCATCCTCTTGTTCTGCATCAAGTCCGAGCCGTTCAGGCCGATCATCGAGCTGATCGATCATGTTCCGGAGGATGGCAACGGATTAAATCCGGTCTTCATCACGATATGGATGGTTATCCATCCGTTCGTCACGTTCATATCCTACGCGGCGACGATCGTTCCCGCGTCTGCGGGAGCTGCTCATCTCATCACAGGCAAGGAAGGATGGCACAGGGCATCGCGACAGTGGCTCAGGATGTCGTGGATGTTTCTTTCGATATGCATGGTATCCGGTGGCGTATGGGCATACAAGCTCGTCGGGTGGGGCGGTTTCTGGAACTGGGACCCCGTGCAGACCGCGACGCTCATATTGTGGCTGTTCGTAACCGCTGTGCTGCATATAATCGCCAGATATCATGAGGGGAAGGAATATACGACTGCTGCACCAGTAGCAACGATATTTTTATTTATAGCCACGATCTGCGTGACACTGGTTACCAGACAAGGGATCATACACTCGCTCCATGACTTTCCTGGCACTCCAACGTTCGGATTGCTGGTCTTTTGCATACTCGTTACCAGCATCATGGCAACCGGACTCGGGATGCATAAGTTCCTGCGAACCCGCGTGACAACCACCCCTACGAAATCCATCTTTTCGACGCGTAATACCTTTTTATGGACGAATATCCTGCTGATTGTAATCGCTTTCGTATGCTTCTGGGGACTTGCATACAGTTTTGTCTCGCAGCATCTCTTCGCCACAAAGGTCATAATCCCACAGGGGTTTTTCAATGTCTGGTGCTTTATTCCGGCGATACTGCTCATACTGCTGACCGGTGTATGCATGGCGTATGGCAGGATCCAGGATACGTTCATTAAATATATACTGATTTTCATATTCGCAATTTCGCTTTTGCTGGCGATGTTGCCGGGTCACAAACTGCTGGATGGCGGGGGCGAATTTTACCAGACATCCTCAATAATTATAAAGGCACTCGGATCGATCTCGGTGTGGGCGTTTGTGCCGACGTTCCTGTTTGCGTTTATTGCGATCTTGTCCAAGTTCTCAATGGATCTCAGGCGGATGCATGGACGCATGAGGTTTCGGACGACAGGGATCAACCTTGTCCACCTTGGTTTCGTACTGGTGATAGCAGGCGTAATCGCCGCCACATCATTTGATATCTCTTCAAGCGCCGTGTACGGTGTAGATGAACTGGGCACAAAGAAGGATATGGGGAACGGCTGGAGCATGGAGCTTGCAGAGTTTGACGTCTTCCAGAATCCGGATGGCACATGGACACAGACTGCGCATCTAAACGTCTATAAGGATGGTAAACCCTACTGCTCCGGTGCTACCGGATTTACCAGGACCGCGCACTTCGGGGACGTTCACGATCCGATGATCAATCGTGGTATAGCGCGTGATGTGTATGCGCAGTTCAGCGGGACAAGATCCCATATAGCAACCGAAGCGGTAATCCCGATAAGCGTCAAAATCATACCAGGGGCATCCCTGCTCTGGACTGGATGCATTCTTATGCTGGTCGGCATACACTTTATAATCATATCGGTCTACATGCTGGTGATAAAGAAGAGAGAACTACTTACACGATCCATACGCGGTGGTGTTAAATGAAACTCCTTCCCTCCTTGCGCGGGAGAAAGCGGTACCTCGCTTTCAGGATATTACCTGATGATGCGGACACGATATCGAGACGTGATCTCACCTTCGAACTGGATCGGTCATCGCAATCGCTGCTCGGGGACGCGGGCAGCAGCGAGTGCGATATCCGGGTGCTGTCGTTTGATGGCACGGAAGGGATCGTTTCATGCGTGCACAGGGAGACTGTGCGCACCCGTGCCGTGCTCGCCACGATCTATGAGATCAGGGACAAACGCGCCGCTGTTCGCGTGATCGGAGTTTCAGGAACGGTTAAGGGTTCAAAACGATTTTTTAGCGAGAAAAGGTGAGCAAAATAGAGAAAAAACAAAGTTTGACGGTACTAGAGAAGTTCGGGGCGTTCTCTGTACTGTGCGCCTCGGTATACCTGATAGCGATCTCGGTCTTCCCGGTGATGTACAATCTCACCGGAGAATTTGAAAAAAACGACTTCATCTTCAATGCAATCCTCCTTTTGATCGGCACTGGATCGCTCTTCGGGAGTATACAGTTTATCAAGAAGAGTATCCTCTTCGAACAACTGCTCGATCTCGGATTTGAAAAAGGAATCTATGCACGGCTCGAACCGATCTTAAATGACATCGTGGAGTCGCAGGTCTCGATGAACGATGTGGCAGCTCAGCTTAAGTATATGAACACGAACATCGACCGGATGCAGAAACGTGTCCACAACCCAGGGTCCGAAGTGGTCAGTGTCAGGGAAGAGATATTCAGGTTTCTGCGGCTGGTGCTCCTGATCAATGTGACGCTTGCCGTATTCATCTATCTTCTGCGGGCTTACGGGACGATCATACCGTATGCGATGGCGATGCTCTTTGTCCTGTGGTGGGCAGAGATCACTTTTGAGTTTCGGATGTGGAAGAACTCGTGGGTATGGGCATGGGTCTTTGTCCCGGTACTGACCATACCGATCACAACGATTCTTGCAGACCTGCTGTATGGCGATGCGATCCTGGTCGCTGCGATGTCTGTCGTGCTGACCATATATGTGGCTGCATACTACACATGGGGCAGATACCTTGTCGAGCGAACGCTGCCGTTTGGTATCTCCGAGATCGCAAAGGAAGATCTGCCTACAAACCGGTTTTCCGGTGTGCTCCGGATCATCGATCCGATCCGGAAATTTGTGCGAAGAAGGGCGCGTCCGCTCTCGATCATTTTCTTTACCGCATCGGCTGCTCTCTTCCTGGTGGTGGTGCTCACTGTCACATCCATGATCGGGTTGTGGCAGTCCCCGATCCCGATCGGCATCCATCGCCTGGCGCTCATCGGGCTACACGTCTTAATCTTCTTCTCAGTCGGGAGAAAGCTGCAGAGGAAGAGTATGGCAGCACGTCAGATGGTTGAGTGATGGGGCGTCGAGTACAGAAGTTTCTATGGTATTCTGGCGTATTCGATCCCGCCACCGTGGCTCGGACAGACGTAATTGGACAGACCCCTCGAAAGATATATCTATCTTGCTTATTAAAACATAGTGTGTCTGATAATACTCCGCAGACAGTGGTCACGCATGATAGTAAGAAAAAACATCTCTATCGAATCAGAGCATCTGAAACAGATCGAACCGCTGATCGAGCAGCATGGCGGCAACCTCAGCGCGGCGGTGCGGGATATCATCGAGTTTGCCGATCTCATGATACAGCATCATGGGTCGCTTGATGAGGCACGCCGTGCGAATCTGGATGACCAGTACCATTCCCCGCGCGAACTGCTCATCGAAGACGGTTTCTGCGCAATGATCGATTATCCGATGTTCGAATGGTTCTTGAAATGCACGAAAGACACCCTGGTCGATCCTGAGATGCTGGATGACATCATCGATCCGCTCATCATCAACAGGGTATCCGAGCTGGTCGACCATCTCAACCGTAGATGGAAGGAATATGGCTGGCAGACCGCCATAATTATGGAATATGATGACGATATCGCACCGAAGACCGCCATTGCCGTGATTACCGGAAGAAGCGTATTTTTAAATGAGGTTTTATCCGGAATGGTCGGGTTGTTTCTCGCAAAGCAGAAGCATCTCGGGGTCAGCAACGTCAACAGGAGGACGAGGTCGATACGCATGGATATGCAGCGGAAGGACAGTGCGGACACGGCATACAATGACCTGTCGCACCATTTCGGGAAGTTGCACAGGGCATCGTGCGAGATGGAGGCAAAACCGGACTTCTGGCAGACTATGGTCGACCTGCATATAGGATCAGACTACAACATGGTCACGATGCACAGGCATGAGTTTGAGGACCTGCTTGCCAACCGGATACCGCTGGATACGATCGTCATAGAGCAGGGCATGAAAGATGCCGCCTGCGATGCGCATCCGGATTTCCTGAAACGCCTGAAGCACCTGTACGAGACGATGCACATCGTTGAGCATATCGACATCAGCGCCAGCGATGGCAGGATCGTGGTCGATCATGGTTACCGCGATCCTGATTCGATAAACGTCATAAAGGAGATGCTGATCCGGTTGCTCGCTGCAGGTGGGCACACGTACAGGGCAGAGGAGCTTGGGCGCCTCATCGTGCTGCAACCGGAGGACGGATAGATGATTGCGAAGGAAGAGAAGGTGATAGTGATCCTCCTTGTGATGGCGCTCCTCTCGCTTCTGGTAATATACCTCTTGACATAGTAGGATACTTCGGATGGATTAAAATGATAAAAACACCAGCGCTCACCGTGGACATCATAATCGAGTACCAGCAGAAGATCGTGCTGATCAGGCGGAAGAACGATCCGTTCAAAGGGCACTACGCGCTTCCCGGCGGATTTGTTGAGGTTGGGGAGACTGTAGAAGCTGCTGCAAAGAGGGAGGCAAAGGAAGAGACCGGGCTTGATATCGAGATCAAAGAACTGGTCGGCATATATTCTGATCCCGGGAGAGACCCGCGTGGGCACACGGTCTCGGCATGTTACCTTGCGGCAGGATCGGGCACTCTCTCTGCCGGCACCGATGCGGCAGATGCAGTGCTGTTTGCCCCGGACCAGATCCCGAAACTGGCTTTCGATCACGATAGGATGATTGCGGATGCATTTGGGAGATTTTCGGTGAGAAAGATCGGGGTCGTGAGGTCGCCTGTGAAGGGGTTCGTTTCCCGCGACAGATGGGATGATGTGACGTCCGAGGTCGTTTTAGAGACACAGTACACGGATGCGCTTGATGGGCTTGATGAGTTTTCCCATGCCGTGATCGTCTTCTTCCTGCACCGGGTGGCAGGTGTTGTGAGGATGAAAACGCATCCGAAGGCGCGGGCTGACATGCCCTACATCGGGATATTTGCGCTCTGCACGCCGCGTCG
>JAUWGA010000042.1 GCA_030606635.1 Methanosarcinales archaeon | reverse complement strand
CAACATTCGGGAGGGTCAGCGCATAATCCGCGACCGCCTGAGTATCGACGTATCCGCCGATGTTCACACCGCATTCGCAGACAAAGACACCGATACGTGGTTCTTCGTTTTCCATACAATCTCCTTCTTTATTAATTCTTTACTAATTCTAATCCATATCCAATGGTCTATTTAAAAAATCGCTATTGATTCCTGTTATCTCTTCCACTGGAAACACCTTTACCGATTGCGCATTCATAGCGAACACGAAAATCATCGGCACCATTATACTTAAGTGTAACGATGAAACCGGACTGTCGCATTGTGTGGTGTTGGCAAGGTTCCGCAGTTGCTGCCTGCCTGATGCTGCGTCTGCAAATACACCACAGGATAGGTACCCGTTTCATAAGCATTCGCCTGAATTTCGTGTCCAATGCCAAACTGTTATGATTTCGCGGGGCATGGCACGTTTCATTGTAGAATCTCCCGTAACCCCTGGTGGCGTGACAGCCCCTTCCTTAACGAGGTATCCGGATTTGGGTTGGCTGGCACAAGCCCATTGCTCGATAAAAAAAATAAAAAAGAGAGACGACCTCAGAAGAGATCGCCAAGATTGACCTTGAACGCGCCCAGACTTCCACCGTAGTTTCCGGCAGTGATCTTCTTGACGCCCGGCACCTTCACAGCAGCCTCGATTCCGGCTTTGGTTGCGACGGTCACGGCTTCGAGATCAACACCATTGATCACGAGTTCATATACTGCATTGACATCAGCAGGGATGTTCGTGTCCTCGACCTTGTCTTTGAGCGTCGGGGCAAACCTCTGGTTCGTTGTTGCAGTCATGAACGTGTACGTGTCCGCGCCCGGTTTTGAGCCACTTGCAACAATTCCACCAGGGAATGGCGTGATCGAACCTTTGCATTGCATGACCGCGTCCACTGCGTTCTCTGCTGCCGTAAGCCCGGTCATCTGACTGTCTGCAAGGATGAAGAAGTTACCACCTGCAACACCATCAACCGCACCGATTCCGTGCTCTATGATGAAGTCGCCTTCCATCATCGGGATCGCGTACGCCTTGCGCCCGCCGACCTCAAGTTCTGACTCATAACCATCCGCAAAGAACTTCAGCTTGAATCCGGTATCGAACTGCTTCTCCGCATCAGGAAGCCCGTTCCACACAGCAGTCGTTGGTGCCGTGAGCACACACTGACTGATCCGATTCAGCAACTGTTCCTCAAGCGCCTTATATCCAAATGTGCATATCTGGATGTAAACGCCGGGACGTCCGTCTGGTGTCTCGCTGCCATCGACGACGCACTCAATTCCAGCCTCTGCCGGGCACAGGATTACAGATGTCCCGAATCCTGTTGCTTCCGTTGCAGCAACCATTGCCCAGTGCTTGCTCACGCCAGTGATCAGCACCCGTGCCACCTTTATACCAAATGCCTCTGCATAGGTATCCTCGATTTCAACTCCGTTCAGTTCCATAGAAATACCTCTACGGTTTCATCAATGGGATACTACTAAAAGTTTTACATGCGGGAGATGTCACTCAACCGCCGCGTAATAGTACTCGCCGCTCGCCTTCTGCCCCCGATCGAGCCTGGAACCCGGTTTGTTGATCCGCGGTCGTTTCGTCTCCTCGTCACGCCTGAATGTGATATCCAGATTCTTAAGGAACCGGTTCATGCCCTCGCGCAGACCAAACGGTCCGAAGACCTCGCCATGCACGGCAGGCTCCCCTTCGAACACGAGCAGCCGGTCGCTTAAGAGATCGACCATGTAGATGTCGTGATCGATCACGATCGCTGTCGCATGCTTGTTCTCGGCGAATCTCCTTATGGCAGAGCACGCGGAGACACGCTGCTCGACATCGAGGTGTGCGGATGGCTCGTCCAGCACGTACAGGTCAGCGTCCCTGGAGAGACATGCAGCGATCGCAACCCGCTGGAGTTCGCCGCCGCTTAAATCTGAGATCTCCCGCTCCATCAGGTACTTAAGCTGGAGCGGGTTTGTGATGCTGGTCTCGTAGTAACTGGTATCGACGTAACGCGTGATACTCCGCAGGAAATCGTGGACCCGGACGAACGAATCCGGTTTTATGTACTGCGGTTTGTAGGAAATCCGAATATCTGTGGATATTTTACCGGTTGTCGGCTCTTCCACTCCTGCGAGTAGTTTTGCAAACGTGCTCTTCCCAATCCCGTTCGGACCGACCGCTCCGACGACCTCTCCTGCCCGCAATTCGCCGGCAGCCACCGAAAGCGAAAAGCCGCCGTCGTACGTCTTTGTAAATTCAGGAAACTCGAATAACACCGGAATGTCCTTCACGGACCGCGGCGCATGTACCTCGAAATTGATCGAATCGGGTCTGATCCGCACGTTCTCCTCTGGCAAAAATCCGCGGAGATACTGGTTGATCGCCTGCCGCACACCCTTCACGTGCGTGATCACGCCGAATCCGCCTGGCTCGCCGTATCCGACGTGCGCCACATCGGCAAGCAGATCGAGGATTGCGAGATCGTGCTCGACCACCAGTACCGCGCTCTCGCCCGCAAGTTTCCTGATCAGGATCGCTGCACGGATGCGCTGGTATATGTCAAGATACGGACTTATCTCATCGAAAAAATAGAAATCGGCATCTCTGGCAGCACATGCAGCGATCGCAACCCGCTGAAGCTCGCCACCGCTGAGGTCACCGAGATTCCGGTTGAGGATGTGCCCGATCTCGAGTTCTGCGATCAGGTTCTCAAGTTCGCCACGTTCATCCACTTTCTCGAGCAACTCCGATACCTTGCCGCTGAATACCTCGGGAAGTCGATCCACGTACTGTGGTTTCTGGGATAACCGTATTTCGTTTTTGGATATCTTCCTGAGATAATCCTGCATCGCAGAACCTGCGTAATACTTAAAAATATCCTCCCAGTCCGCATCAGCATCGAGATTCGGCTTTAAATTTCCGGAAAGGATCTGGACTGCTGTCGTCTTCCCGATCCCGTTTGGTCCAAGGATGCCCACCGTCTTTCCGTGCTGCGGCAGCGGCAGCCCGAAGAGCACGAAGCCGTTTTCGCCGTATC
Source organism: Methanosarcinales archaeon (assembly GCA_030606635.1). Classification (GTDB taxonomy): domain Archaea; phylum Halobacteriota; class Methanosarcinia; order Methanosarcinales; family Methanogasteraceae; genus Methanogaster_A. The sequence goes on along the minus strand of JAUWGA010000042.1, from coordinate 8,394 downwards.
TGTGCGTCGGCTCTGTCAGGGACTCGGGAAGCGATATGATATGTATCGCCTCAAACGGGCATTTGTTGACGCAGATGCCGCAACCGATACAGAGTTCTTCTGAGATGACCGGCTTCTTCCCTTCCGCAATCACGATGGTCTCATCACCGGTTCGCACGCGTGGACAGTATTTGACGCACTCGTGCGAGCACGTATCTGGCTGGCATCGGTCCCTGTTCAGTATGGCAATTCTCATTATGTGTCTGTGTATTCGATGCGGGGTGGTAAAAATGTATGGCGAGTGAGGGCGCTTGCAATCCGCGCGTCAGGATTGCGTGGCGCAGGTAATCGCGGGGATTTGAGATCCGGTAACCTAAGCATCGATCGCAACACGCAAGCGTGGTAAGAGCCTTGCGCTAATGATCCTGCAGGCGGCAGCCGATCTGATCGCGCTCTGAACCAGAAGCGGCAGTGACGGTGCCCGGAAGACCCGGACACAATTCCGCTTTTTTCATGTTTTATGGTTGTGTCGGATGATCTCGAAAATCGAGCGCCTTCGATAATTATCCACCTCATCGGTAAACATCACGTCTGTGCCCGATGTGGAGCACAGTCACGACCCGCTCGCCGTTGTCAACCTCATAGATCACGCGGTAATCGCCAACCCGGATCCGCCACCCATCCCGTCCGGTCAGTTTCTTGCAGCCACGCGGCAGCGGATCTTCCCCAAGTCGTATTATAGATTCCTTTATTCGCCCAAATGATCTGTTAGGGATGCGGGACAGCTCCTTCTGGGCACGCCGCAGGATAAATATTCTATAACTCATCCTGGTCCGCTTTCGATCTCTTTTACGGCTTGTTCAAACGGAATCGCATCATCGCCAGATGCTTTTGCCGCATCATAAGCACGGATGGACGCAAGTTCCTCCTCGTCTTCGAGTATCCTGTGGTAGTCATCGATCCCGATGAGAACGCCGATGCGTGTTCCGGCATCATCAGTCACATATTTTGCTGCTGCAACTCCAGCCATATTATCTCCTGATTGCTACGTATTTTCGCAATCATTATTTAATCCACCGCCCCGCCCCCGACGCTTCGTTCCACTCACAGAAACTCCATAAGCGTCCTCTGAAACCTGCATTCATCGAGTAACTGCATCTTATCCCGCCATCGGTCATGGGGCGTCCGGATACGCGTCTGCATCTCAGAAAGTGCACCGCCAACGCCATCAAACCGCATCCCGCGCCCAGCGAGTGCGTCACGAACCGCTTCCCGGATCACCCAGACCCCAAGCGGCGCCCAGTAATCGGGAAGAATTTCCCGCACGATGAATACCGACGCCTGCCGCCTGATTGCGTGGAGATACTCGACAGCAGCGGTTCTTGCTGCATAGTATCCCCCTGCAAGCGATGAATAACCCTTCTTCCCGCCATGCCCCTCCCGGTCGCTTCCTATCCACAGTTTCTCGGACCATACCGAATTCGGATGCCATATCTCGATTAACTCGAACGAAAAGCATCTGGGGATCAACAGGATCTCGAAATAGTTCCCGAATTTCTCGGAAGTGAATAGAATGATGTCACGTATCTCCGGATAATCCCGTATATCATCGAGCAGCATCTTTCCGACCATGTCATCGATCGCTGTGATCGACCACCGGGTCGGAACGAGCCGCCGCTCTCTTCCCAGGAGTCCGATCGAGAAGATGCGCGTGATATGGTGCTGCGAGATGTCGTGCCGGTGCAGTTCACGTATTGAGTCCGCAGCAAGTACGTCGGTGTCAGACACCAGATAATCGACCTTTCCCGGGACTTTCGGGTTCTCTGCAAGCGTGATACTCTTAATCTCGCCTGCAGGACCCATCGGCATCAGCGTGCCATCGAATGCCACATTCACGTCCACCGGTTTCGTGAACCATACCTCGGTATCCACCGGCACCTCAGCCATCGCCAGTTCCTGTGATGTCAGCAGAAAAGGGTTTTTGGGCGCTTTCGCATCCTTCACATCCATCCGGGCGTATGAACGCACCAATCTCGACCGCAATCCGATGACCTCGTCGATACCTATCTTCAGAAGTTCCTTCGGATCGTCATACTGCCGCGCCTCGCTATCCCCCACATTCGGAGGTACCAATGGACCTGCGAAGATGTCAGGATAGCCTTTGCGCCCGACAAAAACAGATGGCGGAGACGCTCCGAAGAGATTGTCTGAGACGGGGATCGTTTCAACTGCCTTGAATCGCTCCAGAATCGGGCAGCGTGGGCGCCCACATAGTCCATTTCCCTTGCAGATTACGCATCGATCCATCATCCAGTCATTGGCATGGTATGTAAAATAGATGGCGGTCGAACCATCAAAAGCATTTTTAAGGAGTCTGCCATATTTGGTATACATTCATGAGATTGCGGATAATCAGTTCGAAAGAAGAGATTGACAAAGTGGATCCAGCAGAAGAGCTCGTGCATCTCACGTTCAGACCGTCGAACACGGACGTGGTTGCGCTGATAAAGGCATGCCCGAATCTTTTGGTGGTGCATATCCCGAGTTCATACAAGAAAACGATGTCGAAGTCAGCAACGATGTTTCTGTCCGCAAACAACATCAAACTGCTCGCGGGCGATCTGCGTGGGCATCGCAAGGACGTTGACCAGTACTACACAGTGAGCGATGCCGCCATCTCAGAGATACTCGACCACCAGAAGAACGGACTTCACAGGGATGAGATCGTTAGAAAAGCCTGCAGGAACTCCAGATTGAGTCCGGATCTCATCAACCACATCATTGATATTAATAGCGAGCGGTTGAATATTTAAGGGTCGTAACGAAGTATTCGGATTTGTGAAATTCGTGATTTAATCCATTTTTACAGAAATTTCCGCCAATAAAACACGAATGAAACGAATCGTACGAATTGCACGGATGTTATTTGATATTGCGCCTAATAGTTTAAGGATGTTTAATCTGGTCCGGGTTATTTTGTGGCAGTCCCTATGAGCTGCCGCCTCACCCGCCCAGATACAGCCGGAGCACGTCCTCGTTCTCAAGCAGTTCCAGCCCGCGTCCCTCGAACCGATTCCTGCCCATCTCAAGCACGTACCCGCGGTCAGAGATCCCAAGCGACCTCCTCGCGTTCTGCTCGACGATCAAGATCGAGGTACCAGCACGGTTTACCTCAGCGATCTTCTCAAAGACCATATCCCGCATCACAGGCGCAAGCCCTGCAGACGGCTCGTCAAGGAGCAGCAGGTCAGGCGAGAGCATGAGCGCACGCCCGATCCCGACCATCCGCTGCTCTCCACCGCTTAAGGATCCAGCCCTGATCTGCCCCTTCTCCTTTAATGCCGGGAAGATCGTATAGATCCGCTCCAGACTCTCGGAGATGTCGTCATCGCGTATGAACGCGCCCATCTCAAGATTTTCAAGGACTGTAAGGGACGGGAAGAACTCCTTCTCCTGCGGAACATAGGACATCCCAAATCTGACGACCATATTCGGCTTGACTCCGGTTATGTCACGGTCTTTGAAGACGATCGTCCCGCCCCTCGGGCGGAGAAGCCCGAATATCGTCTTCATGAGCGTGGATTTGCCTGATCCGTTCGGACCGATGATGGATACGATCTCGCCGGACTCGATATGCATCGATATGCCGTGGAGGATGTCAAGATCGGTGTAGCCGGTCGTGAGATCGCTCACCTCAAGAATCTTCATCTTCATCCCCTCCTTATCCCTCGCCGCCCATATATACCTCGAGTACATCCCGCCTGCGCTTTATCTCAGCAGGCTCGCCTTCTGCCATGACCTTCCCTTCATTCATGAACACGATCCTGTCGCTGATCTTTGTGATCGCAGGTATGTCATGTTCGATCACAAGGAATGTCATGCCATCATCGCGCAGTTCACGGATATACCTGGAGATCTTCCGTGCAAGCGTCGGGTTCACGCCTGCGAACGGCTCATCAAGCAGCATCATCGACGGATCGATCATCATCGCACGCGCCATCTCGAGTAACTTCTTCTGCCCGCCAGAGAGAGCGCCAGCATACTCATCCCCAAGATGCGAGATCTCAAAAAATTCAAGGATATCCCGGGATTTCTCTCGTATCTGCCGCTCCTGTTCGCGCACCCGCCGCGGGCGGAGCCAGACGTCCCATATCCGCTCTCCTGCCTGGGTCTTTGGTGCGAGCATCAGGTTTTCAGAGACCGTCATCTTCGTAAGCGCCCGCGGTATCTGAAACGTTCTGACCATACCGCATCGTGCAATCTTAAACGGCGAGAGCTTATCGGTCCGTATCCCTTTAAACATGATCTCGCCGACTCCCCTTTCAAAACCACTGATCAGGTTAAACATCGTGGTCTTTCCTGCGCCGTTCGGACCGATCAATCCCATGACCGTCCCGGTCTCGATGGCGATCGAGCATCCATCAACCGCTTTCACGCCGCCGAAATGCTTTTTGAGATCCTTCACAGAGAGTATATCCATCTTCATCCTACCCCTGATGCCTGATCAGTCAGACAGTGCAAGTTCCTCCTTCTTTCCAAATATTCCTTCGGGTTTGTACATCATGAGAAGCATCAACAATAACCCGATCACGATCATCCGGAACGCGCCCATCTGGTGCGCTGTGAACGGGAGAAACCTGTTGGTAAACTGTGTTACGCTTAAGAAAGTGCAGAAGACAAGTGCGCCGACGATCGTGCCTTTGTTGCTCGCTGTTCCGCCAAGGATTATGATGATCCACGCATGAAACGTCTCGATCGGCTTGAACGTATTCGGATCGATGTAGGATATATAAAACGCAAGCATTGCGCCTGCAAGCCCTGCTATCGCAGACCCGATCATCAGCGACTGGAGCCGGTACCAGAAGACGTTCTTCCCGAGTGCGGACGGAACCGCCTCGTCCTCACGAATCGATTTCAAGACCCTGCCCCATGGCGATCGCACCAGTCTTTCGAGAGATAGGTAGATGATCGCCAATATCACAAGATATAATATTAAAAGAAAAGTATTGTAATGCTGGTACGGGATCACATCCTGAAGTGGGCGCTCAAATCCGTGAATCCCAAACGGACCTCGCGTGAGCCACTGTTCGTTTAAAAGAATGAATCTCAGCACCTCGGAAAAGCCGATCGTGACGATTGCAAGATAATCTTCCCGCAATCTGAGGGTCGGGATTCCGAGCAGGAGTCCGAAGAATCCGGACAGGACAATCCCTGCAATGACCGATAAAAAGAGGGGGAATCCACTCATATTAAACATAACGGTCGTATATGCCCCGATTGCAAGGAATGCGACGTGCCCGAAGTTTATAATCCCGGTAAAGCCCCACTCAAGATTCAGCCCCAGCGAAAAGATCGCGTAGATCGATGATATCAGAAGGATCGTTGTGATGTACGGGAGCAGCGTATCTACGTATTCGATCATTTCGCACCCCCAAAGATTCCTTCGGGCTTTAAAAGCAGCACCAGCGCCATCACAACGAAACTGACAGCAAACTTGTACTCTGTCGGGAGGATTGCGGTACTCAGTTCCTGAGACAGCCCGATAACGATCCCGCCTGCTATCGTGCCATACGGATTTCCGATTCCGCCGAGGATGACTGCTGCAAACATCGGGAGCAAGAGATACCAGCCCATATCCGGTCTGATCGCCGTGACAAGCCCGTACAGCACACCACCAGCAGCAGCAAGCCCGAGCCCGATCACCCACGTCCAGAGGATCACCCGATCCACATCGATGCCTGATATGCGGGCGAGGTCGACGTTGTCAGAGAGCGCACGCATCGATTTCCCGATCTTCGTCCTCGATAGGAGATAGTGCAGGGCAAAGACCAATATAAAAGCCGCAAATATCACCAGAACCTGATTTGAGGTGATGGTAGCTCCGAAAAACTCAAATCCGCGCCGCACAGGGATGTCATAATTTCTTGTGCTGCCACCCCAGATGAATATGAGGATGTTTCGCAGCACCAGTGCAAACCCGATCGAGATGATGATGAGCGTCGTCCTAGAGGCGTTTTTCCGCCTCATCGGAAGCCAGACCACCTTCTCAATGAAAATCCCGAGTGCGATGGTCGCAATTATCGCGACCAGAAAAGCGGATGCAAGATGCATGCCGGAAGTGTTTGCAAATAGCGCTATGTATGCCGCAAACGCCACAAAATCGCCATGCGCAAAGTTCACAAAGTTAAGCGTCTTGTAGATCATCGATAAACCGATAGCGGTGATCGCGATTATGCTGCCGATGACCAGACCATTGATAACCAGTTGCATCCGGATATAATGATGGAGCTGGATGTATATAATGGTTGGCGTGCGGAGGGGGCTTTTTAATTCCTTCTGGTCGGTTGAAAAACATGACACCAACCCGACAACATAGGCGCGGTTAGATTGGTGGAATCAGTGTAATCTGTGTCAATGGCTTCGCCGCTGCTGTCGCAGTCAGTGGCTAAAATTTATATCATCCACGGATGGGAACTTATTACGCAGATTAAAGGTATAAGCGGATTTGTAGACCAATAGCACTCCATTTTTGGTAGTTGCACTTACCCGGGAAAATCTGATGTTTCCAGAAAATAATAAAAAGTCTCTGCGGAGGATTGTGGACCTGAATATCCGTAATCCGTGGCCTTTATCTCGATTATGCCCAAAAAAATAAATAAAATCCCGCCGGAATCCGGCGGAATCAGATCTCACTCAAATCGGCGCATGTCCGTTCTCATGGCAGGTCATGCAGTCAACATCCACGACAATGTCCTGGTGTGCGTCGGCATGGCAATCGGCACACGCTCTTGATCCGGTGTGCTCGATATGACAGTCCGTGCAGTTCTGGGCTGCATGTAGTGTCGGATTATCGATGAACTCCTGCTTGGTATCCTCATGGCAGAGCATGCACTGCTCACTGGTCACGATTGCACCGAACTTGATCGCTGTCGGCGCATGTGGGTTGTGGCAGGTCAGGCAATCAGCCAGTCCGTAACCATGTTCCAGTTCGTGGCAGTCCAGACAGTTCTTGGATTCGGCATGTTCCTCGTGACATGAGTAGCACCCTTCTCCGATCAACGGCTGTTCATAACTGTACGTTGTCGGGCTCAGCTTGTGTCGGAGGGCTTCGTAACTGGTGTCCTTTGTCGCGTGTTCACCGCCAAATGCCATTAGCTCGATATACTCCGCTGTATGACAGTCGCCGCAGCCGGCACTGGTATCGGCCGTATGTGCGGGGTGGCAGGACATGCAATCACCAGTCATCTCTGGATCCGCGTGTTGGTAGTCCCCGTGGCACATCGTGCATTCCGTATACATCGGCGCGATAGGCATGGTATGGCAGCGCGAGCACTCAGAAGAGGTCATACCCACGTGTAGTTGCATGACTCCATGCGCGGGGCTGTGACACTCTATGCATCCGCGTATATACCCCTCCGTACATGGCACTGCACGCTCGCCCCTTTGATCAAGGACGATTGTATTAAAGACCGCGGGCCATATACCTGCACCCGCCATCTTCTGAGTATATTCAGGATTATGACAGCTGCCACACTGCTGCATCTCGATCGATGCGTCCGAATCATAGTAGATGATCGAGGCAATGATCAGTCCAAGGGTAATCACTATCAACAATGCAAATAATTGACTCTTGTTCATGGTAGACTCCTCGTCAATATTATCATAAGATGTTGAATAACCCTTACCGATTCCTATAAATATGTTTCGGAGTCTGCCGCCAGATTGAAGTAACACTGGCATAGAATATGCATCATGGACTTCGAAGATCTGCGCAATATCTTAACAAGAGAGCAAAAATCGAAACTTGCAAAGCTCGAGCCAGACTTCTATGAGGATGTGCGCGCATATCTCGATGGACTGCGAGAGGAGCAACAGACCGCACCCAAGATGGAAGCACAGCTCCTTGCTGACGAACTCGAGACAGCGGAAAATCGTTTGCAGCGCATCTTCGAACTTCGGGTTGGGAAGATCGTCAATCTCGCATCATCCAATATACTGGCAGAGATCAAGGGCATCAAACAGGACAGGGATGCGATGGCGCCGGTCGAGCGTGATATGTACGATTCGGTGCTTGTCGCGGTGCGGAAGGGATGGTCTGATATCGAGAGGGCGGTTACAGGCAAGTCAACCCTGCCAGCCACAGAAGATACCCGGTCAGGGGAACTTGTGGAAGATGTGGGCGAACGCGCCAAAGACGTTTTAGAGGAGCGCGAAGATCTTACTATCGCGCCTGCAAATCACGAAGACCATGACAACGGCAACCTGAAAGAGTACACGGTCGTCCGCGTGCTGAAAGACGTACCAACCTTTATGGGGGCGGACAGTCATCACTATACCCTTGCAAAGAATGATGTGGTGATACTGCCAAACCTCAATGCAAATGTACTCTGCAAGCGCAGGGTGGTATTGCCAGTT
>JAUWGA010000080.1 GCA_030606635.1 Methanosarcinales archaeon | reverse complement strand
GAAAGGGGGATACGAGTGATCGACGATCCCTATAATGTACCGTATCAGGCGATATATGCGGTCGGAAACGCGGATGACAGTCTTGTCGAGATAATCGAGTTTTCTCGCTGCTATGGCGGCTCTGCATGGGCGCGGCACCATTACCAGAAGAGCCCACTGGTGCTCGAGACGAAGGTGATCGGGAACACGATCAGATATCTCTGCAAGACCGGTGAGTGCGATCTCGTGCTTGAGCCATCGCGTGCAGCCGCAGGCATCAAGTCCGTTATGGTGCACGATGACGAGATCCGGATCACCTACGCGGGTCTTGGCGGCGGCGGGGTCGGTGCAACCACCTGCCGTGCCGGTGCAAGCGGCGTGATCCGGTCCGATATCAGTGAATCCGGAGGCGGGAAGGTCGGGAGCGGCACGATCGTCCTCCCCGGACGGAGCCGGCTGATCATCGGGATCGATGACACCGATTCAAAGGAGGTCGGTGCAACATGGTGTCTTGCACACAACATCGCGTGCGCTGTCGACTGCGATGCTGCCCGGTATCTCTCCCATTCGATCGTGCAGTTGCATCCGGTGCCTGCAAAGACGCAGAACTGCGTTTCAACGGCTCTTGAGTTTGCATGTCTGGACGGTGGCGCAGAACGCGTGCTTGCCGAGATCCGCGACCTTCTGATCGAGTATTCGGTCTCTGCTGAGACGGGCATGGTCTCGCTCTCCGGTTTCGACGGATCGATTCTTGCGGATTACGGAAGAGAATGCAAGAGCAAGGTGCTATTGCGGGAGTATGCGCTCGAATGCGCCAGATTTGCGGGCGCTCGTGTCTGGCTCGACGGAAACGGGATCATCGGCGCGCTCGGTGCGATCCCGTATGTCGCGATGCCTGACCAGTCGGTCGCGCTTTCTGAGACGGACGTGCCCGGCGAGTTGGGGTAAAACAGATTCCATCTGAGCAAGTATATGCCAAAGCTGACACGAATACAGTGAAAAAATGAAATCGGTGTAATTTGTGTCGATGGCGTCGCCGCGTGCTTTCGCAGTCAGTGGCTGGTAGGGGGGTTTTAGCCACTGGTTAACGCAGATGAACACAAATTACAGGTTGTTTGTACCGTTGGATTCATTTAAATACCCTATACAGTATTGAGCAGGTACAAACAATCAACAGTCTCAAGCCACCCAGAGGGTGCGCAGGAGCGAGAAGACCGGGACGCCCTCGATCGTACCCTTCCCGAGTTTGTCGACGAGCACCGCAATCGCTATCGGTTTTGCCCCCGCCTCGGTCAGTTGCTTGATCGTCTCTGTAAGCGTTCCGCCTGTGGTGATCACATCATCAACGAGCACACAGGTCATGCCCTTCGCATCTGCGAAGTTGTGGCTGAAGATGCCCGAAGCGTCCGTATTCTCAGTGCCGAAGAGTTGCTTGTTCGGATAGAATATTGTGAGTTTGGTGCCGAGTTCGTTTGCAACGATGCTTGCCAGCGGGATGCCGCTTACAGCGATACCGACCACCGCGTCGATCTCTGCTACGTCCTCGACACTATCAAGGATCAGGTCCGCAACCGCATCAGAGATGCACCGCAACCGGTACGAACTCTCGCCGATGCTGCGCCAGTCCATCGACATATCCTGCGGTGCGCGGAGTTCTGTCTTCTTGCCGGCATGTGTCAGTAGGTACGTGACAGTCTCCTTGGAGACGTTGAGCTCGTCGGCGATCTGTCCGACATGCATGCCATTCTCCTTCATTTCAATTGCTCGTTTTGTTAATTCATCAATGTCATCCATGCTGATCACCTATTATTTTGTTAACGGGCTCGCCGCGATTCGAACACGAGTCATTGGGTCCGAAGCCCAATAGGATATCCGCTACCCTACGAGCCCATGCAGTATTATCATCTCCCGATGGAGTTGTAAAGTTATCGGAAGATGAACCCATATCCGACAAACCTCTGTTTTTCATCCAGATTGGCGAGAATAAAGCGGTCTGATTCGGCATAAGCGATCTTCTTTGAACCTGAGAGCGTGAGAGTACACTTGCTACCGGGCAGAGCAGTGTCCACGCCCGCCCCGTTTACCACGATCTCTTCGATGCGTGCGGGTGCCGACTGAAGCCCAATGAAGAGATGCAACACATCCCCGACAGTAATCTCTTTTGTGAACCGTGAAAGCGTGGTGTTAAGTGTAACACCGGTGGAAACGATCTCCTTTCCTTCTTCCGAGATCACATCTCCGCGCTCCACATCCTTCGGTTGTATATGCTTCAGCGCAAGCCCGACTCTCGCGCCAGTCGCCGCGCTCTTTGCGTCAACATCATGCAGCTGGATCGACCGTATCTCGACAGGTTTCTCTGCCGGCATCATAAGCATCTTATCTTTTGCATGTATCGTGCCCTGCTTGACCACGCCCAGAATCACGCAACCGATGCCGGTCACGTTGAAGACGTGATCGACCGCCACGCGCGGCGAAAGCGCGTTTAACTCCGCGTTCTCGCTATCCACTACCGCGCCAACCGAAGATATCATCTCTTTTAGCTCTTCCATCCCTTCAAACGTCTCGGCAGATACGATGGCGCACTCCCAGTCCTCGATGACCGTGCCAGCCCCAATCGTTCTGATCTTCTGCGCAAGCTCCTCGAGTGCATAAGGATACGAGGTATCCGACTTGGTCAGCACGATCATCCCGTGCTTGTAGTTTAACAGGTCAAGCAGGACGATGCACTCGCCTGTGGATGTATCAGGTCCTTCCGGAGGGACTGCGAGAAGTACTATATCCGAGAGGTCCAGTGCAGTCAGGAGCGGTTTTACGGACTTTGGATATCCGGTGGCATCGGTTATCGTGAGTGTGGTGCCGCTCTTGGCAAAGTCGTAGATCGTGACGTCTGACACGTTTCCTTTCTTGCCAAGTTTCGATGCAAGAGTCGTTCTTCCACTCTGCTCGCCTCCGATGATTGCTATTTTTGTCATGTTCGTTCTCGTATCTCCCGTGCTATATGCTTGCACGGTGCTATGCTATGTGCTGTATCTCCTGCATCTCTGCTATGCTCCCGATCACGGCATCCGGCTTGATCCGGGATTGCCTAACGCTCTCCGCAGTCTCAACGCCGGAGAGCACGAGCACGGTCTTCATGCCGTATCTGCTGCCTGCGAGAATATCAGTCTCGAGACGGTCTCCGACCAGCGTGCATTCGTGCGCAGGAAGCCCCAGATGGTCGATCACAGCATCCATCATCGGCGGGTTTGGTTTGCCTATCACAAACGCAGATCTCCCGGATGCCGTCTCAAGCGCACGCACGATAGCGCCTGCGCCCGGCAGGAAACCGTGTTCCACCGGAAGAAGAGGGTCGGTGTTTGTTGCGATGAGTCCTGCCCCGGCAAGGATGTTTTGAAGACCGATTCTTAATTTTTCGTAAGTGAAATCCATGTCAAGACCGACGACGACGAAGTCCGCAACCGCATCTTCACCCCCATCCGCACCCATACCCCCATCCCCGCCCGGATCGATCTCGTGCCCCTCTGCTTTCAGTTCATGTATCAAGCCCGTCTCGCCGATCGGATAGATCTTCTGTGTCCCGTACCGCTTCCTGATATACACGGCAGCGGCATATCCTGCAGTGATCATGTCGCTCTCCCTGCACCGGATGCCGGATGCGTTTAATCTTGCAGAGACCGCAGCCCTGCTCTGTGTTGAGTTATTCGTCAGGAAGACGACTCTCGCGTTATCCAGTAGTCGGTTGACCGCATCCGGCGCACCTGCTATCACTTCACTGCCACGGAATATCACGCCGTCGATATCGAGAATGTACGCCTTCATCAGATTTTGTATATTGGTTTTGTGTATTCAGACTTGGGATGCAGTTATGCATACCACTGTCAGGACTCTGTCTGAAACTTCGACGGTTGTGGTATAAATAGTCAAAACGCGTCACTTCCTGATAAATTTATCGAGAAAAAAATGACGGTGCACAAGCACCGCCAGCATCGCACCACTACCCAAGTTCGATATTTTCGACCGCAGCATGCAGGATCATGAGAGCATCTGCTGAGGTGAGTTTACCGTCACCGTTCACATCGCCCCACTTTCGTCCGATGCCATCTGAGTTCACCCAGTAATCCGGTGGAGTGCTGTTGTCCGCATCCCAGACATCAGGAACGCCGTCGCCATCGATGTCTTTGGCAGGGATGGTGGCAGGTGGCGTGGGCTCTTCGCCGCCGATTGTGCGCTCGACGAATGGGTAGAATCGGATGGCAGTGTCATCGTCTGCGATCTTGAAGTACATGTTCTCCGTGATGTTCTTGGTGGTGCCGGGGTCTAGGTCGATAGTGGACTCGTCGTTCGTGAGGACGATATTGCAACAACTTGCAGTCATCACTTCCATGGCACCGTAGGTCTGACTGGTCTCGATCTCCAGAACATCATCATCGATCAGGAAGGCGTACATCAGTTGTACGTAACTGGTGCTTCCTTTGAAGACCGCATCAACGTAGCAGGAAAATACAGGAATATTCTTCTTTCCTCCGATGTCCGCGGTGTATGTGTAGACGCGCTCCTGTGCCATAACCCCTCCGGTTGATGCCACGTCCATATCCAATGAAACGTTATTCTTGGACAGTTGGAACATTACCTTATCACCTTCATCGTCGATGCTCATGGGTTCGAGTGCAAATCCGCCACCAAGATCCCATTCCTCGCCAATTGCCAATATCTTCTTGTCATTATCCTCAAACTCTAACAGAAGTTTGCAGAGTTTGTCGGTATTCTCATCGATTGCCACATACTTTTCGCCCATCCAGCCTTCGAGGAAGTAGCCGCAATCACCGCCAGGATTATCGCTTTCAACACACAATCCGATATCCTGGTCTAACAAATCATGAGGCACAGCGTCACCAATACCATCACCATCATACGCCTCTTCCATATCGGTTTGAGTCATTCTGCTTGAGTCTGGTACATCCTGATGCATCTCATACTCCTGGAACACCGGATGAGTAGTATATACCAAACTGCCTTCATCAATGGTTCGCTCATCGGTGCTGAAGTCCAGTGTGGGCTGACCGGCCCAATTATTTGCCAAGATCGTCAGACTCTCGGTCTGCAGATTGTCATCCATACCATACCAGAAACCAGCAAACGAGCTGTAATCCCATACCCGGTCTGCACCAAGTGTAGGGTTAGCCGCATCCAGTTCTTCGATGGTGCCGCGCACCTCGTAAGTGCCGGGTTCCGTATACTCAACCATCGGGTAGAGCCTGATCGCACCGTCATCGTCCGCAGTCTTGAAGTACATATTGCCCATAATGTGTTCGATGGTATCCGTATCGAGATCGATGGTGGTCTCATCGTTCTTGAGGACGACCCCACTGGAACTTGCGGTCATCACTTCCATAGCACCGTATGTCTGACTGGTCTCGATCTCCAGCACATCATCATCGATCAGGAAGACGTACTTCAATCGAGTGGCGTTGGTGTTGTTTTCTCTAAACACAGCATCCACATAGCAGGAAAACACTGGAACATCCTCCTCATTTCCAATGTCTGCTGTGTATGTGTATATCCGATCCTGTTGTGCAGTCCCTTCACCAATTGATACAACTTCATTATCGAGTTCCCTGCCATTCTTCTTCAGCGAGAACCAGACCTTCTCACCCTCGAGATCGATCAGATTTGCAACAAGAACGAATCCGCCGCTAAGATTCCAGTCTTCGCCAGTTGCCAGTGTCTTCTTGTCGTCATCCTCAAACTCTACCAGCAGTTTGCAGAGTTTGTCGGCATTGTTATCGATTGCTACATACTCCTCTGCCATCCAGCCTTCGATGAAGTAACCGCAGTCGCCGCCCGGGTTATCGCTTTCAACGCACAATCCTATGCGTCCACCTAAATAAGCGTTTTCCATCGCTGTTACAGTCGTTCTGTCTGGGTCTGCTTCATTCTCGTGGAGTTCATATTCCTGAAACACCGGCTGAGTTTGGTACACAAGAGTACCTTCATCAAGTGTCCGATCATCGTAGTCAAAGTTCAGTGTAGGATTGCCCCAATCATCCGTAGCAGTAATCGTCAGCGTCTCGGTCGCCAGACCATCATCCAGATCGCACCAGAAACCAGCAAACGTGCTGTAATCCCATGTTAGGTCATAACCAAGTGTGGGATTGATCGCATCCAGTTCTTCGATGGTGCCGCGCACCTCAAGCGTCTCCGCGTTCGCTGGCATGACAGACATCACAGCCACGAGCGCGATCAACATAACCATTCGTCTATTCATTTTTACACCTCCTTATGCGGATTTTAAATCCACATTCACGCCATTTGCATCCGCCCCACATAAATTTATCTTTACACCGGAGCTGTCACGTCTTCTGGTGCTGACCGCCATTCTGCGGTAGGAACCCAAATCCCGGCATCACATTCACCCCGCTCTTCGAGTACCTTTATCTATCCGGATGTTTGAGGATGAACCATACAAAATGTCAGAGGAAATAGCATGATCGATGAAACATCCGAACAGATACGAAAGCGGTTCCTCGAACTGAATGTCGATATCGAGCTTCCCGATATCGAGCGGCGGCTTAGCGATCTGGCTGAACGGTTCAAGGTCCCGCTCGCAGAGGCAGAGCGAAGCGTCGTCAGCTACTTCCTGCGGGAACGCGGGATTACGCGGGAGGGCTATTACGGCACGCCGCAGGGAGCGGCATCATCCACGCGTATATCAGATATCAACCAGAGCGAACAGTGGATCAATCTGCGTGCAAAGGTTGTGCAGTTGTGGGATAGTACTTCCCCGGCGATCGATCAGGTCGGGCTCATCGGAGACGATACCGGAACGATCAAGTTCGTCAAGTGGACAAAATCCAATTTACCCTCTCTTGAAGAGGGGAAGAGTTATTCCCTTGAGAATATGACCACTGATGAATGGGAGGGGCGTTTCAGCGTGAAGATGAACCGAACCACTCGCATCCAGGAGCTTGGTGAGGAGGTCGAAACCCAGGACCGGGAGGCACAACTGATGCAGATCGATGGTATCAACCAGAGCGGGCAGTGGATCAACCTCCGTGCGAAGGTCGTCCAGTTGTGGGATAGTGAACACGAGTCAATTGATCAGATCGGTATCATCGGAGATGCGACAGGTACGATCAAGTTTGTTAAGTGGGCAAAATCCGAGTTACCGGCACTCGTTGAGGGTAAGAGTTACTCATTCGAGAATCTGGTAACTGATGAATTTGAAGAGAGATTCAGCGTGAAGTTCAACAATGGATCATCGATTAAGGAACTGGATGAGGATATCGAGACCGTAGATAGAGAACCGCAACTGGTGAGCATAGCCGACATCAACCAGAGCGAACAGTGGATCAATCTGCGTGCAAAGGTTGTGCAGTTGTGGGATAGTGAGCACGAGTCGATCGATCAGATCGGTCTCATCGGAGACGAGACAGGCACGATCAAGTTTGTTAAGTGGGCAAAATCCGAATTAGCTCCACTCGAAGAGGGTAAGAGTTATTCATTCGAGAATTTGACGACAGACGAGTTTGAAGAGAGATTCAGTGTGAAGTTTAACAAGAGCTCATCGATTAAGGAACTGGATGAGGATATTGAGACCCCTGATCGGGAAGCGCAACTGGTTGAGATAGACTCCATCAACGAGAGTAACAAGTGGGTCAACCTCCGTGCAAAGGTTGTGCAGTTGTGGGAGAGTGAACACGAGTCGATCGATCAGGTCGGACTCGTAGGAGACGAGACCGGGACGATCAAGTTTGTGAAGTGGGCGAAATCCGAGTTACCGGCACTTCTGGAGGGCAAGAGTTATTCATTTGAGAATCTGACGACAGATGAGTTTGAAGAGAGATTCAGTGTGAAGTTTAACAAGAGCTCATCGATTAAGGAACTGGATGAAGATATTGGGACCCCTGACCGGGAAGCGCAACTGGTTGAGATAGACAGTATCACCGAGAGTAACAAGTGGATCAACCTCCATGCAAAGGTTGTCCAGTTGTGGGAGAGTGAGCACGAGTCGATTGATCAGATCGGGTTAATCGGCGACGAGACAGGCACGATCAAGTTTGTTAAGTGGGCAAAATCCGAGTTACCATCTCTCGAAGAGGGAAAGAGTTATTCATTCGAGAATCTGACGACAGATGAGTTTGAAGAGAGATTCAGCGTGAAGTTTAACAAGAGCTCATCGATTAACGAACTCGATGAGGATATCGAAGTTGGGTTCTCTGCCACCGAGTTCACAGGCGCCATGGTTCACATCCAGGACGGTTCCGGACTGATCAGGCGTTGCCCG
>JAUWGA010000109.1 GCA_030606635.1 Methanosarcinales archaeon | reverse complement strand
AAGATGCACCCTGCCCTCGAGTCCGAGGTGCTTCATCGCATCGACTACGTTCTTCATCCGCTCCTCGGTGTAGACATTGCCGTCGATGTAGTGGCAGTCGCCGATGTGGCATCCTGTGACCAGAACACCGTCCGCACCGTCTTTCAGTGCCTGCAGGATGAACGTGGGCTGTATCCTGCTTGAGCACATCACACGTATGACTCGCGTGTTTGTCGGGTACTGGAGCCTGCCGACGCCGGCAAGGTCCGCTCCTGCATACGAACACCAGTTGCAGCAGAACATTACGATCTTTGGTTCGAATTCAGCCATTTACGCCACCTCCTCAATGATGCCATCAGCAAATGCGAATGCATCGATCACGGCTGATATCTGTTTTGTGGTGAAGTGTCGTGCTGTGATCGCACTTGTCGGGCATTCAGCTGCACACGATCCGCATCCCTTGCAGATCGCAGGGTCGATCTCGCTCTTGCGGGTCATATATGTGATCTCCTCTGTCACAATCTCGACCTCTTTGAGTTCAGGTGCGCCGTACGGGCATACCTCAACACACCTGCCACAGCCGATGCAGACCTCCGCATCCACGACCGAGATGACACCGCTCGTCTCAAGCTGTTCCTTCGCAAGGATCGAACATGCCCGCGATGCGGCAGCGGATGCCTGTGAGATCGATTCGTCCACAAGCTTTGGTGCCTGAGCGCTTCCTGCGAGGAATACGCCATCGGTTGCAAAGTCAACTGGTCGCAGCTTGATGTGCGCCTCGAGGAAGAACCTGTTGGAATCAACAGGCACCTTAAAGAGCATTGCAGTGTCCTCCACGCCATCAGGTGCAACAAGCGGTGCACTCAGGACGACTAGGTCTGTCGCAATCTCAAACTTCGTGTCATTTAAGAGTTTGTCCGTGATCGTCACGGTTCCATCGCCGACGACCGGCTCATCGTCTTCGGTGTAGCGCATGAATATGACGCCGAGTTCACGTGCGCGGGTGTAGAGTTCCTCCCAGACGCCGTACGTCCTGATGTCACGGTAGAGGACGTAGATATTCCGTTCGGGGTCCTCTTCCTTTAGCCGGATTACATTCTTCATCGCTGTTGTGCAACAGACTCGTGAGCAGTACGGTCTCTCGTCGTTTCTGCCGCCTGCACACTGGATCATCACAACATTCGTAGCATCAACGGTTCCTTCGTCGAGTTTTACCTCAAGCGCAGACTGCGTGATCACGTTATCAGCACCGTATCCGAAGTAGCCCTCTGGCTCAAACTCGTTTGCGCCGGTTGCTATTATTGCGCTCCCAAACTCGATCTCTGTGCCGTCAGAGAGTTTCCCTTTGAAGCGACCCATCGCACCCTCGACCTCGTCAAGCGTTGTGCCTGTGTAGACTGTGAGATTCGGATTGCTCGTTACAGCCGCAATCATCGGGTCAAGGATTTCGCTCGTCGTTCTTCCGTCCTGAAGTCTCGTAAACGTCCTGAGAAGACCGCCAAGTTCCGGTTCCCTCTCAATGAGGTGCGTCGTAAAGCCCTTCTCAGCAATATCGAGTGCTGCGGTCATGCCGGCAACGCCGCCGCCGATGACGAGCCCTCCGTGGTTGAAGTCGAGTTTCTGGGTATAGAGCGGATCGAGAAGTGCAACCCGTGCAACGCTCATCCTGACGATGTCTTTTGCCTTCTCGGTAGCCAGTTCCGGCTCCTGCTGGTGCACCCACGAGCAGTGCTCCCTGATGTTTGCAAGCTCGAATAGGTACGGGTTCAAGCCCGCATCCCTGCACGTGTCCTGGAAGAGGGGTTCGTGCGTTCTCGGGGTACACGAAGCTACAACAACCCGATTCAGGTTGTGTTCCTTGATTACATCCTTTATGTTGTCGAGTGAGTCTGTTGAGCACGCATACGTCTGCTCGTAGGCATGGACAACATGCGGAAGCGCCTTGACGTACTCAACGACCGCTGGTACGTCCACAACTGCTGCGATGTTGATTCCGCAGTCGCAGACCACGACTCCGATTCGCGGTTCTTCGTCTGTTATGTCCTTCTCAGGCACATACTTCCGCTCAGTTACGAGTGTTCCACGCGCCGATGCAAGGATTGAGTGCGCCTTTGATGCTGCACCTGATGCGTCCGCCACCGTGTCAGGTATATCCTTTGGCGCAACGATCGTGCCACATGCGAAGATTCCGGGAACGCTCGTCGTCATCGGCGCATCGATTGTGGTTGCGATGTTTCCGTACTCGTCCATCTCGACACCTGCAATCTCCGCGAGCTTCTTGCTCGATTCGGACGGTGTGAGACCTATCGAGAGGATAACCATATCAAACTCCTCGCCCGCTGTCTCGGTCGATCCCTCGACCTCGTAGCGGACAGAGAGCCTGTTTGTGACCGGATCGATGTCAACGCCTGATGGGCGTGAACGGATGAACCTGATCCCGGTCTCATTCTTCGCACGCTGGTAGAACTGCTCAAAGCCCTTTCCAAACGCTCGCAGATCGATGTTAAAGATCGTCGTCTCAAGCTCACTGTCGTGCTCCATTGCGACCATCGCTTCCTTGGTTGCGTACATGCAGCAGACCGCAGAACAGTTCGGACGCCCGATCTCGGGATTGCGTGAGCCGATACACTGGAGCCACGCGACCTTCTTCGGAGTTTCGCCGTTCGCCATCTTCACATGGCCCACATAAGGACCTGAGGAGGATAGGAGCCGCTCGAACTCAAGTGATGTTACGACATCGGGGTGCTCGTAGTGGAACTGCTCAAGTTCAGTCGGGTCAAACGGCGCAAATCCTGTCGAGAGGATGACTGATCCGACGTTGATCACTTCATCCTTGTCCTTCATCTCATAGTCGATCGCGTCGTTCTCACAGACCTTCTGGCAGTTGCCGCACTTGCCCTTTGTCAGATAGAGACAGTGCTCGGCATCGATCGTCATCACCCTTGGCACTGCCTGCGGGAACGGGAGATATACCGCCTTTCTCTTGCTCATTCCGGCGTTGTACTCGTCAAGAACCTTTACGGGGCACTTGGCAAGACAGAGTTCACACGCGGTGCACTTGTCAGGATCGATATACGTTGCTTTTCTCGTTACTGTGACCTCGAAGTTGCCAGCAGTTCCCGATATATCCTTGATCTCGCTGTAGGTCATGAGTTCGATGTTCGGGTGTCTTGACGCCTCTGCAAGCTTTGGCGAGAGCGTACACATCGAACAGTCGAGCGTCGGGAATGTCTTGTCGAGCTGCGCCATCACTCCGCCGATCGACGGGGTCGACTCGATCAGGTAGACCTTGAGCCCGCTGTCGGCAAGGTCGAGCGCTGACTGGATACCAGCGATGCCGCCTCCGGCAACCGCAACCGCGCCTACTAATTCTGCCATTACTTGCCACCCCCTGCGATCTTCTCAATCTTTGCTATGAACTCGTCGTTCTTGGCGTAGTTCATGTCGATACCGAGTTCCTGCGGGGTATATCCCATTCCAAGCCCGAGAAGCTGTGAATAGTGAACGATTGGCATATCAAAAACATCTCCGAACTTCTTTGCAATCTCGGTCTGACCAACATCCATCTGGAGGTGGCAGAAAGGACATGCATCCACGATGCAGTCAACGCCAGCTGCTTTCGCATTTTCGAGTTTCGCTCTGGCAAGTTTGAGTGCGGTCTCAAGGGCTGATGTTCGCACACCGCCGCCTGCGCCGCAGCACGCGTTCTTGTCCTTGTACATCACAGATTCCGCTCCTGTTGCCTCGACAAGCTCGTCAAAGAACGTCGGGTTCTCGATACTTCCCAGATGCCTCTCCTTTGATGGTTTTATCAGGTGGCAGCCATAGTGCACGGCAACCTTCAGGTCAACAGGGTATTTGACCGATTCCTTGACCTTTTCGGTGCCAACTTCATCGTACAGGTACTCCATGATGTGGCGCACCCGGATCGTTCCCTTAAACTCGCGTCCGACCTCTGCAAGCACGTTGTTAACATCGTTTCGGAGTTGCTCATCTTCTTTCAAGAGGTTGTTCGCATCCACAAGTGATCCGAAGCAGCCGTTGCAGACTGTTAGCAGATCCATGCCCATCTCTTCGGATAGCACAACGTTTCGAGATGCAAGCGCAAGCCATGTGAGCTTGTCGAATGATCTGAAAACGCCGGGCGCGGGACAGCATGACGCCCCTTTCAGTTCCAGAAGATGCACGCCAAGTTCTTCCATCACAATCTTTGTTGATTTCTCGATTCCAGGGTACCTGTTAGGCGCGATACATCCAAGGAAGAATGATAGTTCGCTCATGTTTTATCCTCCGTCAATTTATCAAACTTCGTTTTCGCAATGATCTTGTGCACCTCTTCTAGCGCATCAGGGTAGTTGTGCACGGTCTCAGGAAGCTCATTTAACCCGAGAGTCTTTCGCTTCTCCTTGCTATCATCGTTTATAGGAACAGCATGCCCGGTCTTTGCCATCAACTGCGCAACCTTCCTGTGATTGTCGAGCATGATGCCATTGTGCACCGCAATCGTTCTGATCTTTAAGAGGATATCCACGTTCGGAACACCCTGCGGGCACCTCTCCTGGCACTTGTAGCAGGTCGTGCAGTTCCAGAGGTACGGATGGTTCAGAAGCTCATCCCGCATCCCGAGGTTTGCCATCCTGAGGAGCTGCCTGATGTTGTAGTTCGGCTCGTGCTCTGCCATCGGGCAGCCAGCAGTGCAGCCTGTACAGTTGAAGCATAAGATCAGTTTTTCAGCGCCGGGTTCGGTCAGCACCTCGTCTCTGAATGCCTTGTCGAGGTCGCTTGTCTTGATCGTGTCACTCATCTCCATCGCCTCCGTCACCGCCATTATCCCCCTCGAGTTTGCGTGCCAGATACACAGTAAGATCCAAAACCTCAAACGGGTAATCGTGCCCGTGCTCGGAATCCTCCTCTTCCTTGAGGCAATTCAGATGCGCAAGACACTTCGGGCACGACGTGATCAACACATCCGCACCCGTTCTCTTTGCCTCGTCCATCCGCATGACCCGAAGCGCTTTCGTGTGGTCGTTGCAGTTCATCATCGAACTGACGCCGCAGCAGAGAGCGTTTTCCTTGGTGTGCTGCATCTCGACGATGTTTGCGCCGGTCGCTGCAATCGCCTTTCGTGGGGCATCATACTCGCCTGTGTGGCGTCCGAGCCTGCACGCGTCATGGATTGTGGCAGTCACACTGCCGTTCGTGATCCCGAGATCAGCATCTGCGAGAACCTGACTGATGTGCTTAACCTCGCAATCGAGGTCGTAATCCATCAGAAACGTCCTGTAACACTCCGCACAACTCACAACGAGGGTCTCAATACCGCTCTCGTTGATAAGCCTTGTATTCTCCTCTTTGAGCTTATCGAACGTCTCCTGATTCCCCTGCCAGAGCTGGTCATGCCCGCAGCATTTGAGCTGCATGATCTTTGGGCTGAGCCCTGCTTTTGAGAGGAGCGTTGCAGAAGACGTTGCAATCTCTCCAAAATCCACATCCAGGTCAAAGAACATGTCGTGGAAGTCCACACATCCGGGGAAGTATCCGATCTCGGATGTGTCATCACCCTCAAGGAGGGTCGTTTTGCTGTTACCAAGCTGCGTCATCAAGTCTGCCAGTTCTGTAAAGACGCCTTTGTGTACGATATCTTTGGGCTCGCCCCCGATTCTCTGATCGAGGAAGAAGTCCAGCAACCGCACACCCTGTGGACAAGCTGTAACGCACTGTCCGCAGGTAAGACAATCCCAGACGTCTGTATCTGTGTCGTAGGTGTTTGAATCGTAGATTGCGACTCTCGGAGAGAATTTCACAACCCTACGCACAGGACAGATGGCAGTACAGGTGCCGCACTGGTAACACACTTGAGAATTGTTCGAATTATTGGTCACCGATATTCACCTACTGCTCCGTTTGTTAACTTATAACGATCATGAAATG
>JAUWGA010000052.1 GCA_030606635.1 Methanosarcinales archaeon | reverse complement strand
TCGTGCTAATATTCGGTCTATTAGCCGATCTGATGAATACATGGATGCTTAATACCGGAATACTGAAATGGCATCTACAGAGACCGAGGAGGCGAAGAGCATGAATTTGCATAAAGACTTCAGGATAATCGTATTTGTTCTAGCCATGCTAATCGCGCTTATAGCGATTCACCCGAGTTATAACCCCGAGGAGGGTTTCACATCCAATCTGCAATACGGGCTCGATCTCGATGGCGGGACATACCTGCGACTCCAGCTGGATGGGGTGATCGCAGGCATCGATGCCGATCCGGTGCAGATCATCGAGAAAGAGTTTTCTGATGCGTTTGGATCGGTCGAGATCATCGACCGCTCGGATACCGGGATCACATTCAGGACGACAGAACCACCTGGCGAGGATGCGATAAATGCGGTTGGTTATGGAAATGGTCGCATAAGGGGTAACGAGGTCACACTTGTCATAAACAAGCCGTACGTGATTCAGGCGTACCTCTCAAAGCATCTGGCTTGCGAAGTGATCTATCTCGGCAGCGATACGTATGAGATCAGGTCAATGGTGAGTGAGATTAAATTATCAGATCTGCTCGCCAGTGTCGGCGGATCGATCAAGAAGGACATACAGGGCAAGCCCGAATTTAAGGAGGAGGTGACGAAAGAGACCCAGGAGATGACGAAGGAGGTATTAGACGAGAAATTAAACATCTGGGGTCTTAAGGAGATTCCGATCACCCCTGTCGGATCCAATATCCTTCTGGTCGATCTTGCCGGAATCGATCTCAGTACAGCGCAGGATATCGTTACAACGCCTGGAAAGTTTGAGATCCGCGTCCAGACCACGAACAACACATCAGAGCATGCGCTATGGGGTGACCGCATCACCGCAGTGAACATACCAAAGATGCAGGATGGGGCATGGGGTGTCGGTTTCACTCTGAATAGCAAAGGAGCAAGAGAATTTGGAGTCGCAGCGGTCAAATACGGTGCCGCTGACAACCCGGGTGCGCATGAACTGATCATGCTGCTCGATGATGATGAGGTGTACTCGGCACCACTCAACCCCACGCTGGCAAGCGATCTCAAAGGACTGTATGAAATATATGGCGAGGATGGTGATTGGCCCTCCCGCGGTCTGGTTGCGAACACCGGCTCTGGCGATGAAGGAGAGATTGAGGCGAGGCAACTTCAGGTGCATCTCAGTGCAGGAGCGCTTCCTGTGCAGGTGACTGTTATCGGCTCGGGACAGGTTCCGGCATCACTCGGTGCCCAGTTCAAGGAACAGGCGCTGATCGCGGGTCTGTTTGCGCTGCTAACCGTTGCTCTCGTCATATTCTTAAGATACCGGCAGAAGAATATCTTAATCCCGATGCTCGCAACATCGTTAAGCGAGGTCTTCATGATCCTCGGGTTCGCCACGCTCATAGGGTGGCAGCTCGACCTACCGGGTATCGCAGGAATTATCGCTGTTATCGGAACTGGGATTGACCATCTGGTGATCATCACCGACGAAGTGCTTTATGAGGGGAAAATACCGACCCTGAAGGTGTATCTATCCCGCATATCCAAGGCGTTTGCGATCATCTTCGCTGCTGCAGCGACAACGATCATTGCGATGTCACCGCTTCTCGTGATGGGGTTCGGTGCGCTGAAGTGGTTTGCTGTAACTATCATCATCGGCGTTTTAATCGGCGTTCTGATCGCAAGACCTGCTTACGGACGGGTAATCAGGGATATGCTAGAGTAAGAGATGGTGACACGAGTAACATGAGCGACTACCCTTCGATGAAAGAGCGGGCTTGCGCTTGCGCTGCCGCAATCAAAAGGCACGGCGAGGTGCGGGTCGTATCCCACCTCGATGCCGATGGATTGACTGCTGCCGCGATCATGTCCCGCGCACTCGACCGGTGCGGCATCGAGCATGATGTCAGGTGTGTGAAGCAACTGGACAGAATGGTTCTCGGAGAGGTTGCTGATGCGAACGTCCCGACGATCTTTACGGATCTCGGGAGCGGAATGCTATCAGAGATGCCACTTGATATCGAGATAGTCGTTGCTGATCATCACCAGATCGACCACCGACAGGTCGATCACCAGCATCTCCATCATCTAAATCCACATCTCTTCGGTATCGATGGATCGACCGAGCTCAGCGGCGCTGGCTGTGCGTACATACTTGCGCAGTCGCTTGGCGAGAACCGTGATCTCGCTGATCTCGCGATCGTTGGCGCTGTTGGGGACTTGCAGGCAAGGAAATCCGGGAAACTGGTCGGATGCAACCGGGCGATCCTTAAGAAGGGTGCGGATCACGGTGTCATCGGTTACAAGAGGGATCTTTCGCTTTTTGGGAAGCAGACCCGACAGATGTTCAAACTGCTCCAGTATTCCTCTGATCCGTATCTACCAGGTCTCACCGGAAACGAGGGTGCGAGCATCATGTTTTTGAAAAACGTCGGCATAAACTCATCTGGCGAGCGGTGGAAGCGGTGGATCGACCTCGACGAAGGTGCTAGGCAGAAAGTCGTCTCATCGCTGGTCCAGTACTGCATCTCGAAGCAAATGTCGTCATACCACATCCAGCGGCTGGTCACAGAGGTCTACACGCTTTCCCGGGAACAGGAAGGCATCGAGATGCGGGATGCGTCCGAATACGCAACCCTGCTAAACGCCACAGGCAGGTACGGCTTCGCAGATATCGGTCTTGCGGTCTGCCTCGGCGATCGGGACAAAGAGTTTGCAAAAGCGAAAGATTTGCTTGCGGGGCATCGAAAGAACCTTGTGGACGGGCTCAACTTCGTCAAGGAACAGGGCATAACCGAACTTACTCACATCCAGTACTTCGATGCAGGCAGTTCGATCAAGGACACGATCGTCGGCATCGTCGCAGGCATGAGCCTGACAAACCGCAGAAAGCGGGATATGCCGATGCTCGCATTCGCAGACAGCGACGGAGACGCCAAGGTCTCTGCACGCGGCACGCAGGACCTTGTAAGAAGGGGGCTTAACCTTGCGGATGCTCTCGAAGCCTGCGCAGCAAAGGTCGGCGGCATGGGCGGCGGGCACAACATCGCAGCAGGCGCGACCATACCTGATGGCGCAAAGGATGAGTTTCTCGAATTGATGGATGCGATGGTCGGAGAGCAAGTCACCCCGGCGGATTGATGCGGAATGGATGCACTGTATTTGAATGACTGTTATCTGAAGGAATTTGAAGCGACTGTTGAGGATGTTGCCGATGATCGGTTCGCGATCCTCGATAAGACCGCATTTTACCCCAATGCTGGCGGACAGCCGAACGATCTCGGTGTCCTGATCCGGGATGGGCGCGAATATCCGGTAGTCCATGTGCGGAAGACGGATGATCAAGTCAGCCACGAGATCGCAGATCCAGGGCTTATGGCGGGCGATAAGGTCACCGGAAGGATCGACTGGGACCGGCGGTATCTCTTCATGCGGTCACACACCGCATGTCACGTCCTCTCTGCTGTGATTAACAAGGAGACCGGTGCGCTCATCACCGGGAACCAGATCGGGGAGGCAAAGACCCGGGTGGACTTCAGTCTGACGGACTTCGACAGGTCGCAGATCAAGTCGTTTGAAGAGAAGACAAATGAGATCATCGATCAGGAGATTCCGGTGGAGATAAAGATTCTTCCCGCAAAAGAAGCACTTAAGATGCCGTCGATTGTGAAATTGAAGATGGATCTCCCTAAGATGGAGGAGATTCGCATCATTGATATCGTGGGCTTTGATGCGCAGGCATGTGGCGGTACGCATGTGCGGAACACCGGCGAGATCGGGAGGATTGAGGTCGTGAAGGCGGAAAATAAGGGGAAGAATAATAGAAGGATTTATTTCAGGTTAGAAACGGTTGGTTGATGTTTTTATAGGGTCTCATGACCTCGAGGTCGTGTATCTTCCTCCGTATCCATCGGTTTGCTAGCCCGGTACGAAGGTAAACTTATGTGGTGTGAATGCATGAAATGAATGCGGATTTGACATTTGCGTAAGGAGCGATAAATATGGATAAACAAATGGTTATCTTGATCGCGATTGTGGCTGTGATGTCTATCATGCCTGCAAGCGCGGGAACGACTGAGATCCGCGGTGAGGTTGTGCAGCTAACTGGTGCGCAATCCTCCGCGATAACATGGGATGCAAGCAACTTCGCTGCATTCTGGTATGATCAGGATGATGATCAAATGGGCGAGACGCTGACGATTGCTGCCAGCACACTGACCGGACCTGATACCGACCGGACCATCGATGAGGATTGCATGGCGTACCAGACATCTCCTGTTTATCAGGAGTACGAACTCTATGAAAACAAGGGATTAACCGTTGGTGGAGATGCTGGATATTATCTCGAGGGATGGGCAGGAGAACGATATGCGGCGATCAATGGCAGTGCAGATAAAATCTGTGAACTCTTGGTAGAGTTTGAGGATGGTGATAGGAAGACATTGGCGACTGGTGAGGAGTGGAATCTTGGTGGAGGATTCAGTCTTACTGCAGCTCCTATCGATGTTGAAGGAGCGAAAGTATGGTTTCATTTGAGCAAAGATGGAGGAGGACTCGATGAGAGCGTCGTTTCAGTAGGCGAAGTATACACATACACTGCAGACATTGGAGACGAAGATAATGTTCCTGTCTTCTCGTGTTATGTGGGCGATGTGTTCAGAGGCAAAGATGCCAACATCGTGCAGATCAAGTATGTCTTCCTAATCGATGATGATATGCTGGATGTCTATGTTGATGATTGGTATGGTGCCATGAGCGTGGTGAGTGTAAGTCCCTCAAAGGTTACCTTCAGAAACCACGACCTCATCGATCTGAATCCGGGCGCCGCCAAGAGGATCATGGGAAACATGCACTTCAAGACCGCGGATGCTGGCACTGCGATCAGGTTTTGCCCATTCGTCGAGCGCACCAATACAGAGAGATGTGAGATCCGTGGAATGGTTCAGAATCTGGTCGGTGCGCAACCTGTCGACATAACATGGGATGCAAGCAACTTCGCTGCATTCTGGTATGATCTGGATGGCAATCAGATGACCGAGACGCTGACGCTTGCTGCCAGCACACTGACCGGACCTGATACCGACCGAACCATCGATGAGGATTGCCTGACCTACCAGACCTACCCTGTCTATCAGGAGTACGAACTCCATGAAAATGAGGGCTTGACAGTTGATGGAGACACAGGATACTACCTCGAGGGATGGACTGGAGATGCGTATGTGGCAATCAACAACAGAGCCGATAAACTCTGCAAACTGCTCGTAGAGTTCGAGGACGATGAGCGGAAGACACTGGACCTCGGCGAGGCTTGGGAGATGGGCGGTGGATTCGCACTTGAAGCACAGATCGATTATGAGGGAAAGAAGGTATGGTTCCAGTTGAACAAAGATGGGGAGGCACTCGATGGTGAAGTTGTCTTATCAGGTGAAGTATACACCTACACCGCAGATATCGGTGGAGAGTATGATGTTCCAGTCTTCTCCTGCTACGTGGGTGGAATATTCAAAGAGCATGACATCGTGCAGATCAAGTATGTCTTCCTGATCGACAACGAGGTTCTGGATATCAACACCGGCAAGACGTATGGTGTCATGGAAGTGAAGACTGCAAGTTCCTCGCACGTCATTCTCAGAAACGACTGTCCCATCGATCTTGCCAAGGATAGTGCGAAGCACATCATGGGCAAGATGTACGTAAGGACTGCTGATAATGACACCACCCTCCGATTCTACCCATTCGGCGGCGCACCACCAGATATGACCGTTCCAGTCACAGACTTTGATAGCGACGGCGTACCTTATGCATGGGACGAAGAGCCAGATACCCCTGCTGGTTATTGGACCGATTCGGGTGGCAGGGGGCGAATGCTGGGCGACATGAACGGAGACGGCAGACTCACATCCGTAGATGCCCTCATGATCCTACAAGCCGCGGTCGGAAATATATGACAAGGTGAAGGTACTTATCCCAAATAAGCCACATACACAAGAACAGGAGGATGTAAACACATTGGAACACTACACACGATATGAACGCGCCCGTATCATCGGCGCACGAGCGCTCCAGATCTCGCTTGGAGCACCGGTACTGATCAGACCCGACACCGGAGACCCGATCGACATAGCGATGCGGGAACTGGAAGAGGGCGTGCTTCCGATCACCGTAAAGAGATAGCTGGGGATGAACACCGAGATCACACCGTCCGAGATGCGCAGGGTCGATGCCAACTGTAGTGATCTCGGTCTACTTCCGCTCCAGCTGATGGAGAACGCTGGCGCATCTGTTGCACGCGCGATTCGCGCACGGTTTTTAGAGGGCACAGAAGCCAGAATCGTAGTCCTCGCAGGCACCGGCAACAACGGCGGCGACGGGTTTGTTGCGGCACGGCATCTTCTGGACTATGATCCTCTGATTCTGCTGCTCGGGCGCGCTCGTGACATTGCGACCGCGGAATCCCGCCGGAACTGGGGGGTACTGGAGAATCTCAGCGCAAATCTCCGCGAGATCAGGGATTCATCCGAACTTTCGGAACTGGAACTGGACGCCGACATTGTGATCGACGCCATGCTTGGCACAGGCGTGCGCGGGAGCGTCCGTGAGCCAGTGGCAAGCGCAATCGACCTCATAAACGCATCTTCCGCGTTCGTTCTCTCAATAGACGTCCCGTCCGGATTCAATCCTGGTAATTTTGAGAAGACAGTCCGTGCAGACCTGACGATCACGAACCACCGGATGAAAGAAGGGCTTTCCAGCCGTCCTGATATTACTGGTGAGATCGAGGTTGTTGACATCGGCATCCCTACGCGGGCTACCCTGATCGTCGGGGAAGGAGACCTGCCACCAGCAAGGGATGCAAGATCGCACAAAGGCGATAACGGCAGGGTGCTTGTGATCGGGGGCGGTGCGTTTACAGGTGCGCCTGCGCTTTCTGCGCTTGCCGCGCTCAGGGCAGGTGCCGACTGGGTGACGGTTGCTGCACCGCGGAGTGTTGCAGGGACGATTCAAGGCTTCTCGCCTGACCTGATCGTTCATTCATTATCTGGTAGCTATCTTGCCCGCGACGACATCGATACAGTCAACGCTTTGATCCGGAAGCACGACGTGACCGTGATCGGGATGGGGCTTGGCCGCGAGAGCGAGACCGCGGAGGCAGTTTCCGAGATCATCAGATCAAATCCTGATGCGCGGTTCGTGATCGATGCAGATGCGCTCCATGCGCTTGCGATGCCAATGCAGGGGGGGACGCTACCGATCATAACGCCACATGCTGGCGAGTTTCGGATGCTTGGAGGGGTTGTGTCAGCGGATCTTGATGAGCGCTGCGAACTGGTTATGGAATTTTCTGCGAGAAACCGTGTTGTTACGCTGCTTAAAGGAAATATCGACGTCATATCTGACGGAAGAGCGGTAAGAATCAACCGGACCGGAAATCCCGGGATGACTGTGGGCGGGACCGGTGACGTGCTTGCAGGTGTTACCGGCGCGATCTTTGCGAATGCCGGTGCGCTTGCTGCGGCTTCGGCAGGCGCGCTTATTGTGGGGACTGCCGGCGATCTCGCGTTTCTAAAATACGGATACGGGCTGCTTGCAACCGACGTCATCGAATGCATCCCGGATGCGATGCGCAGGTAACTGTAAGGTACGGGTGGGGCTTACATCCCGATCAGGGACCTTCTTGGGCGCGGTGGGGTGTAATCGATCGTAAAGATGGTGTGACACTACCTAAAAATCCGGCGATATTTAAACTTTTCACCCACCCTGCATATCGTATTGAAAACGCGCTTCCAAACACGAAGACGTTCTTGATGGTGCAGGGGCAAATCGGAACATAAGCAGACACTTAAGAACGATGATTTTGAGACGGCAATTCATTGATATAGATTCCCATCTTCATTAAGTACCCCTAGCATCTCCACGATCGAGTATGCGGCGCGAGTTATGCCCATACTCCGACTATCCGTATCCGTACCTGCAAGGTATAGGTTCTTGATAGGTGTTCGGATATCTGCAAATTTCCCGTCGATCGTAACTGCCGCTTTTTCCGGAATCGTGATCTGTTCGTGCTGCATCACTACACGCTCTTCGATATTTGGGATGGCACGATAGATGGTTTCGTATGCCTTCTTCGTCTCCGATTTTTCAGATTTCTTCTCATCTATCACAAACGCAAATCCCACAAGCTGCTTATCCTCCGGTGCAAGTGATGAATCATAATTGCTGATCGGCATCGCCCAGTATGGATTATCCTTAAACCACACCTCAGAACCAATGTAGTTGAACTCGCGGAGTCTCTTGTCAAGACCCAACCAGATGGTCAGGCTCTTGGTCCGGACAATTCCATTCAAGTCACCTATGTAGGACTTTGGAAGATCCTCGATAACAGATGGCAGATCCTTTGCAAAGCCGGTGTAGATCACCATATCGGCATAGTACATCTCATCTGCCTCAACACCAACTACCCTGCCGTCATCCACAAGAATGCGTTTCACCTCACATTCGGTCTTTATCCCAACCGTTTTTGGAAGCGAGTAAAGAACTGCGTTGAGCACCGATTTGAGTCCCTTGCGCGGGTATCCCTGCGGATAGTCAACACTGTTTGTTGCAAGCCTGCCAATGGATGTAATCGGGCTTGCAACATTTTTAAGCGGGCTTGAGGATGTGAATGAGCTGTTCAATCTCGCCTGAAGGGATGCATGAAGGTTGGATGGTAATATAGACTTGAGTATGGATTCAGTCTGCTGCGGATCTTCGTTCTTCCCGACAAGGTTTTCAAACTGTTCCTGCGTGACGCTGTCCCTGATAAAGTTGCTGCCCGTCAGGATCCTGTGGATAGACATCTCTTTCATCGACTTGCCCGACAAAAAATATGAGATTGTATCGACAAAATCATACGCATCTTTTGAGAGTGTGTGCGGCAGCGTTTCATACACCGACTGTTTGGAGAGGTCTATGCCAAAAGTAGAGAGCGTAAGCACTTTGGTGATAGCCGGGGTCAGAACGAGTCTATCCTTCTTCGAAAGTACATCGAATGTCATAAACTCCTTTAGATTCGAAGGGAGCTTGACAAAATTGTGCTCAGTTCGTGCATAGTAATACCCATGATCTTCAAACACAGGTATATGATCAAAATAATTATCCATCAATCTCTTCAAGGGACCAATCGCAAGATGCGTGATGGCATGTGGTCCGGTATCGACCTGGAAACCATCGATCGTATAGCTGTTGCAGTTTCCGCCAACGTACCGCCTTTTTTCAAGCACCAGAACTCTTTTACCGTGCTTTGACAGCGTCAGTGCAGCCAGAAGTCCGCTTATTCCTGCGCCGACGATGATGGCATCATACTTCTTCTCCATTTTCACACTCTTGTTAGTTAGTCGTTGGTTAGTGAGATTGCCAGACATCATCTAAATCCAATGATATTCAAACTTTTTACCCACCTCCTATCGACCCCGCCTCTTCCCCATGCAGCAAAAGTCCGGAAGCTGCGGTTTTCTTCGCGGGATTCCTAACGAGAAGGTATCTTATCCTGGCATCTGTTTTACGATATCGGTCTTCTTCACACGACCGGTTTTGACGTCGTGCTCCTCTGTAACCGGGCGCAGATCGCTCAAGCGTTACTTTCATGGCGATCGCCCGATATACATGCCGTCTCTTATTTTTCGACCAGTTTTTGGATGGTCTTTTCAAGTTCCGTGATCTTATCTTCCAGACGAGAAACATCGTCCTTCAATGCGATCTTTGATTTATCAAGGGCGTTCTGCACATCCTTCGAGATTTTTTCATCGAAGTCCTGCACCTGCTTCTTCTTCTCGGCAAGGAGTTCGTGAACGAGGGTTTTTCCTTCCTCTTTGTTCATCTCTCCTTTTTCAACGAGTTCGTTTACGACCTGCTTGATCTTCTCCTCGGTGATGGACAGCACACCAATTCCAAGGAGTCCTACCTTTTTGAGTGATTCTATCATGATAATCCTCCGGATAGTACAAGACATTCATCTGACATATACCTTTTGGCAAAGGGGCTGGAGAAGTTTTAAAACGGGGGTAGCCAAACGAATACCGGGGAAAAATAATGCCCATACACAAAATAGGAGTTGTCTCACGCACATATCGCCATATCGAGCGTTACCGCCAGATTATTTCCGTTCTGTTCAAATACGGCTTTGGCGATGTTATAGACATCCTCCATATCGGGCGTTACATCGAGATCGCGCTACCAAAAAGGATAAGAAGAGAGCATGAGACGATCGAGGAGTTCACCCTGCCAGAGAGAGTGCGGATGGCAATGGAGGAACTTGGTCCCACCTTTGTGAAGATGGGGCAGATTCTATCCACACGCCCTGACTTAATCCCGATGGAGTTCATCGCCCAGTTTGAGAAGCTTCAGGATAAGGTTCCACCGTTTCCGTTCGAGGATGTTAAGAGAACGATCGAATCCGAACTAAGTGCCCCGATAGATACGATATTTCAGGACTTTGACGAGACTCCGGTTGCAGCAGCGTCTATCG